>JACQDO010000166.1 GCA_016201085.1 Hyphomicrobiales bacterium
GAGGTCTATCTTGGCCACTAGCGCGCTCAGTCTCGAACATATCGACGCGTTCTACGGCGACAGCCACGTACTGGGCGACATCTCGTTCGAACTTGGCGAGGCGCGCATGCTCGGCCTGCTGGGCAGGAACGGCGCCGGCAAGTCGACCTGCATGAACGTCACCATGGGGCTGCTGCCGCCGCGCCGCGGCGCGGTGCGCGTGTTCGGCGCAAACGTCGCCGGCATGTCGCCCGAGATGATCGCCGCGCGCGGTGTCGCGCTGGTGCCGCAGGGCCGCCGCATCTTCAAAAGCCTGACCGTGCGCGAGAACCTGGTGGTGGCCGCGCGCAAGCCGGACGCCGGCAGCAAGCACGCGCCCTGGACCACCGATACCGTATTCGCGATGTTTCCGGGTCTCAACGAAAGGCGCAGCCAGATCGCCGCGCATCTGTCGGGTGGCGAGCAGCAGATGCTGGCGATCGGCCGCGCGCTGATGGGCAATCCGCGCGTGCTGCTGATGGACGAGCCGTCGGAAGGGCTGGCGCCGCAGATCGTCGCCGAGGTGATGGCCACCATCCGCAAGCTGAAGGAAAGCGGGCTGTCGATCGTGCTGGTCGAGCAGAACCCGCAGCTTGTGTTTGACGTCGCCGACGACATCGTGATCCTCAACACCGGCCGCGTCGCGGTCGTCTCCACGCCCACCGAGCTGCGCAAGGACGGCGTCGACCTGCGTCAGCATCTCGGCGTTTTCTGAACGATCAAGAAGCAACGAGGAAGTGACATGGCGAATGTCTGGAACAAATACGCGCTCACCGCCGCGCGCAAGCACGGCAAGCCGGGCCGCGAGGTGAGGCCGAAAAGCCTCACGCTCGACATGCATGCGCATGTCGCGGTGCCGCGCGTCGCCGAGATCGTGACGCCGCATCTCAAGAACGCCACCGATCCGCTGGTTGCCGCATCGACCCCGGAGACGCAGGCGCTGATGGCCAAGCAGGCCGCCGATATCAGCACACGCATCAGCACGACGGACGAGCGCTTTGCCGTAATGGACGAGATGGGCGTCGACATGCAGCTCGTCTGCCCGGCGCCGCCGCAAATCTATTACTACCTTCCGGTCGATGTCGGCGTGCAGGCCGCCCGCGCGCTCAACGACGGCATCGCCGACTATGTCGGTAAGCACAGCGACCGACTCGTCGCGCTCGGCGGCGTACCGATGCAGGACGGCAATGAGGCGGCCAAAGAGCTCGAGCGCGGCATGAAGCTGCTCGGCTTCAAGGGCGCCGAAATTCTCACCAACGTCAACGGCAAGGAATTGTCCGATCCGGCCTTCGCGCCGTTCTGGAAAAAGGCCGAAGAGCTTGACGCGCTGGTGCTGATCCATCCGACCGGCTTCACCCAGCCGCAGCGTTTCGGACGCTTTTACTTCAATAACGTGATCGGCAATCCGCTCGACACCACGATGGCGCTGCACTACCTGATTTTTGACGGCGTGTTCGAACGCCATCCCAAGCTTCGCGTGCTCTCCGTGCACGGCGGCGGCTTCCTCGGCGCCTATTCCGGCCGCATCGACCATGCCTGGGGCGCGCGCTCCGATGCGCATGGCAGCCTGCCGCAGCCGCCGACGACCTATCTGCGGCGCAACGTCTATCTCGACACCGTGGTCTTTACCCCGCACCAGCTTGAGGCGCTGGTAAAGACCTATGGCGCCGACCGCATCGTGCTGGGCACGGATTATCCTTATGACATGCTGGAGTATGATCCGATCGGCCATGTCGCGTCGGTCGAAAGCTTCGACAACGCAGCACGGGCCGCGATCTGCGGCGGCAACGCAAAGAAGTTATTGGGACTCTAGCACCCGGTTACGCGTACAAAAAATCCAGCACCGCGGTTTCCGCGACCACGGCCGCATCGGTGCTGTGCCGGCCGGCGCGTGCGCGTTCTTCCCCAGTCTGCGTCGCCTGCAGATAGGCGCCGAGATGGCGCGCGCGCTCGATGATGCGATGGTTCTCCGGCAGCCGCGCCGCCTCGAAGCGCTGCAGCGCGCGCGCGACGTCGCTCTCCGTCTGCAACGCCTCCACCAGCGCCGCGGCGTCGTCGGCCGCCTTCGACACGCCGGCGGCGACATGCGGGCGCGCCACGAAAGCGGCGTCGCCGAGGATCGCCACGCGGCCGAACGCCGTACGCGGCGAAGTGAGATCGTAGATCGGCTGCAGAATCGGCTCTTCGATCAGCCGCACGATTTGACGGAACTGCGGCGCCAGCAGCCGCTCGGCGTCGGCACGCATCTCGGCGATCGCCTCATGCCGGATCAGCGGCGGCGGGATCGAAATCGAATGCGTGGTGCCGCGCGCGTCGGTGAGCAGCCATTGCAGCTTGGTCTTCTCGTCGGCCGGCCGGTACCACACTATGTTGTAACGGCGATGGCCCGGGCGCAGATCGTTGTCGGGCCCCGCCACCGGATAGCCGAGAAACTGCTCGCCCGGCGGCAGGCCGAACGACATGAATTCGAACAATTCGCGATGCACCTCGCTGGGAAAAGCGCCCTCCGCGATCAGCGCGCGCCAGGCGCTATAGCCGGCATAGCGCGGCGTCATCTCGGGCAGGCATTGCTGGCGCACGGTGGAGCGAATGCCGTCGGCGCCGACCAGCAGATCCGCCTCGACCGTCGCGCCATCGGAAAAATGCGCCAGCACGCCGCGCGCCGCTTGCGTCACCCGCGCCAGACCGCGGCCGCGATGATAGTGCGCGGGCGGAAAGGCGTCGCGTAGCAGCCGGTAGACGCGCTCCCAGGCGGTAAGCACCTGCGGGCATTCGACCTGCTCGCTCAGCCGGCCGCCGGCATCGAGGCATTTGCGGGTGGTGATGGCGACGCCGAGCGAATCGATGGCGAGACCCAGCCGGCGCAGCCGCTCGATGGACAAATCGCAGTGGCCGGCCGAACTCATCGCCGAATTCGAGCGCGAGGCGAAGAATCCGAACCCCTGCGTGGGCTCCACGCTGCTATCGGAGACCGAACGCACGCGCGTATGGATCATCCGCCTTGCGCCGGGCGCGCGCATCGGATTCCACCGCCACGTACTGGATTATTTCTGGACCGCGGTATCCGCTGGCCGCGGCCGTCAGCATGTGCATGACGGCACCACGGTGGAATACACCTACCAGCCGGGCGAAACCCGCCACGAGAGCTACGGCGCCGGCCAGTTCAAGGTGCACGACCTGGAAAATCTTGGCGATCGCGAAATGATTTTCATGACCGTCGAGTTCAAAGACAGCACCAACAAGCCGATGCCGCTGCCCGAGGGCGTGCGGCCGCAAGCGGCCGCTGCCTGATCGCGTTGTTACAACCACGCCCGCCCACGGGCTCGCTGGCTTATGGCGGACGTTTCATTTTGACGCGGAGCGCA
>JACQDO010000190.1 GCA_016201085.1 Hyphomicrobiales bacterium
AAACCCGAGCGACATGAGCAGACCCCGCAAAGCCCACATCAAGTCGTTCGGCTGCCAAATGAACGTCTACGATTCCAATCGTATGGCGGACAGCCTGGCGGGCGCCGGTTTCAGCGAGACCGCGCAGGCCGCCGACGCCGACCTCATCATTCTGAATACCTGCAACATCCGCGAGAAGGCGGTCGACAAGCTCTATTCCGAGATCGGCCGCATGCGCGAATTGAAGGAGGATGCCGCCGCGCAGGGCCGCCAGATGCTGATCGCGGTCGCCGGCTGCGTGGCGCAGGCGGAGGGCAAGGAAATCACCCGCCGCGCGCTGGCGGTCGACCTGGTGGTCGGCTCGCAGAACTATCATCGCCTGCCCGGCATGATCGCGCGCGCGCAGAACGGCGAACGCATCGTCGACACCGAATTCCCGCTCGAGGACAAATTCGACGCGCTGGCGGCACCGGCGCGCGCGGTCATCGCCAAACGCGGCATCGCCGCCTTCGTCACCGTGCAGGAAGGCTGCGACAAGTTCTGCACCTTCTGCGTCGTGCCATACACGCGCGGCGCCGAGATTTCGCGCCCGGTGGAGAAGATCGCGGCGGAAGTCGAGCGGCTGGCGAGCGCCGGCGTGCGCGAGGTGACGCTGATCGGGCAGAACGTGAATGCCTATCATGGGCCAGGCGCCGACGGCCGGCCGGCGACGCTCGCCCTATTGCTGCGCCGCCTTAGCGACGTCCCCGGCATCGTGCGGCTGCGCTATACCACCAGCCATCCCTGCGACATGAAGGACGATCTGATCGAAGCGCACCGCGAGCTGCCGGCGCTGATGCCCTATGTGCATCTTCCCGTACAATCCGGTTCCGACCGCATGCTGGCGGCGATGAACCGCCGGCATACGCGCAAAGATTATCTCGACGTGATCGCGCGGCTGCGCGTGGCGCGCGGCGACATCGCCCTCACCTCGGATTTCATTGTCGGTTTTCCCGGCGAGAGCGAAGCCGATTTCCGCGACACGCTGAGCCTGCTGGAAGAGGTCGGCTTCGCCTGCGCCTACAGCTTCGCTTACTCGCCGCGCCCGGGCACGCCCGCCGCCGACATGGCCGACCAGATTGCGCCGGAACAACAATCCGAGCGCCTGCAACGGCTGCAGGCCGCGATCAACCGTCAATGGCAGGCTTTCAACGCCAGCTTCATCGGCCATACCGTCGAGGTTCTGCTGGAAAAGCCCGGCCGGCTGCCTGGGCAACTGGTCGGCAAGACCCCATATTTGCAGACGGTGCAGGTCATGGCGCGGCCTGAGCTGATCGGTTCATTGGTGCCGGTCGCCATCGGCGATGTCGGAACCAACACGCTGTTCGGCGAGCTTATTGAACGGGCGCGCGCGCCGGCGTTCGCTACAGCAGGAGCTTGAGAGCCACCTTGCGCACATCGGATCCCGTGATCCCGTCCGCTGCCGCCTCCGAGGAGACGGCGACCACGCAAATCGTGCTCGCCTTCGAGGACAACAAGCTGGCCTCCGTGCTGTTCGGCCAATACGGCCAAAATCTAGCGCTGATCGAGCGCCGCCTCGGCGTGGTGGCGGAGCAGCGCGGCAATCACGTCACGCTGGAAGGCTCGCGCGGCGCCTGCGAGCAGGCCAGACGCGTACTGGAGGGACTCTACGAGCAGATCAAACGTGGGCACGACCTCTCCCAGGGCGACGTCGAAGGCGCCATCCGGCAGGCGATCGCGCAAGGCTCGCTGTTCGACTTCGACCCGGCCGGCGCGCGCCCGGCCTTCGAGGAAATAAACCTGCGCAAGCGTCCGGTGCGCGCCCGTACCGCCGCGCAGGACGCCTATATCCGCGCGCTCAAACGCCATCATCTGGTATTCGGCACCGGACCCGCCGTCACCGGCAAGACCTGGCTGGCCGTGGCGCAGGCCGTCCAGATGTTCGAGCGCAAGGAAGTCGATCGCATCATCCTGTCGCGGCCGGCGGTGGAGGCCGGCGAGCGGCTCGGCTTTCTGCCCGGCGACATGCGCGAGAAGGTCGATCCCTACCTGCGGCCGATCTACGACGCGCTCTACGACCTGATGGATGCGCGCATAGTCGAGCGCACGCTGCAAGGCGGCGAGATCGAGATCGCGCCGCTAGCCTTCATGCGCGGTCGCACGCTGTCGAACGCCGCCGTGATCCTCGACGAGGCGCAGAACACCACCTCGATGCAGATGAAGATGTTCTTGACCCGTCTCGGCGAAAACAGCCGCATGATCGTCACCGGCGATCCCAGCCAAGTCGACCTGCCGCACGGCCAGACTTCGGGCCTCGCCGAAGCGGTGCGGCTGCTCGCCGGCGTCGAGGGCGTCGGCCATGTCGCCTTCACCCATGAAGACGTGATCCGCCATGAATTGGTGGCGCGCATCGTGGAAGCCTATGACCGCGCCACGCCTGCGCGCGAGGACAAGAAATGAGGCCGGCGCCGAAGCGGCGCCGCTCGGTCAAAACCGCGGCGAAACGGCGCGGTTTGCCAACGGCGGTCGACATCCAGATCGCTTCGCCCTTGTGGCGGGCGCAGCCGCAGACCGAGCCGACCGTGCGCGCGGCGATCGCCGCGGCGGCGGCGCTCTCAACAGCCGGCGGCGAAGTGAGTATCCTGCTCACCGATGACAAGGCGATTCGCGCCCTCAATCGCGACTGGCGCGGCATCGACAAAGCCACCAACGTGCTGTCGTTTCCAGCGCCGGATGCGACGCCCGGCGCGCCCACCAAGATGCTTGGCGACATCGTCATGGCCTATGAGACGCTTGCGCACGAATGCGACCGGGAAGCGCGGGCTTTCCTGCATCACCTGGCGCATCTCACGGTGCATGGTTTTCTCCACCTCATCGGCTACGATCACCGGACCGACAGCCAAGCCGACGCGATGGAAGGCCTCGAAAGCAAAATCATGACGCGCTTGAAAATGCCCGATCCCTATCTCGCACGCGACCTTGTCCGCTGACGCCTGACAGCCATGCCCGACAACGATCCCGCATCCGCCAGTTCTTCCGGCCAAGCGTTCGAACCGCGCCATCTGCCGGTGCCGGTGCCGGCGCGCGAAAATGGCGAGAATTGGCTGTGGCGCGCTTTCCGCGCGCTGTTCGGCTTGAAGCCGGGCTCGATGCGCGCCGACCTCAAGGACGTGCTCGAGGAAATGACCCCCGGCGAAACCGGCTTCTCGCCGGAAGAGAGCCGGATGCTCAAGAACATCCTCGGCCTGCGCGAGCGCCGCGTCGGCGACGTCATGGTACCGCGCGCCGATATCGTCGCCGTGCAGCAGGATATCCAGATCGGCGCGCTGGTGCGCGTGTTCGAGGGCGCCGCCCATTCCCGCCTGGTGGTCTATAACGACACGCTCGACGATCCGGTCGGGATGGTGCACATCCGCGACCTGATCGCCTTCATGACCGCGCGCGCGGCGGTGACGCCGGAAAAGAACGCCAAGCGCAAGAAGCCGTTTCCCGCCGGCCTCGACCTGAAGACGATCGATCTCGCCATGCCATTGTCGGCGGCCAAGATCGTGCGCGAGATCCTGTTCGTGCCGCCGTCGGCGCGCGTGATGGACCTGCTGGCGCGCATGCAGGCGACGCGCATCCATCTGGCGCTGGTGGTCGACGAATACGGCGGCAGCGACGGGCTGATTTCGATGGAAGACATCGTCGAGCA
>JACQDO010000182.1 GCA_016201085.1 Hyphomicrobiales bacterium
AGCGCGGCGATGCCGAACGCCGAATAAGTGAACAACACGATGACAATTCCGCGCGTGAAGCAGAGCCAGGTGCCGAGATTGGCGGCGCAAGCGAGACCGACGCTCGATTGTTCGACGGCGAGGTAGCGCAGATAGAGCGCATAGCCGATCGAAACAAAGCCGACGATCAGCAGAACATTGCTGGCGCGCGCGCTCGGCAGAAACAGCTTGGCGGAGGGTTTCATGACGCGATTATGCCGAAGCCGGCGCCGCTCGACAATTATAACTGCGGCAGCGGCTGACCGTCGAACTTCACCGCCCGGCAGGTGACGCGGGCGGCGGCGAAGCGGGCGCATAATTGGTTGGCGGCGGTGACCGTGGGCAGCGGTCCGACCAACAGCCGAACGTCGCTGGCGCCGGGGCGGTGAACGCGCGCGGCGAGCGGATGCAGGCCGCTCAGCAGCGGGCCGTAATTCGCCTTTACCGCCACCCAGCGCATATTCAAGACTTCCATGTTGGGCGCGCCGCCCAGATCGACGCCGATTTCCGGCTTGCGCGGCGTCTCGGCCGCCTGTTCGCTGGCGGGCGCCGCGGCCATGCGGATCGGCGGCGGCGGAACGTGCTCTAAGACCGGAGTCATCGCTTCTTGTGCCGGCGTGCCGGGCCAGGGCGCGGGATTGTAGATCGGTGCCGGCAACGACAACGGCGCGATGATTGGCAACGAGAACATTGCCGGTGGTTGCGCTATCGCGGGCTGGCTGGCCGGAGCCGCGGCTAGTTGCGTCGTTGCCGGTGTGCTCGGTATCGGCGGCTTGGCCGCGGGCGTGGCAGTCTCTTGCGCAGCCTGCCGCTTGATCGAGCCGGTCATGTCGTCGAGGTTGCGCTCGATCAGCGCGAGGCGGGCGGCGAGGCGGTCGCGGTCGGCCGCCAGCACGCGCAGTTGCGCTTCCAGACGCACGGTTTCCTTGTCGATCCCGATCACGCGCGTCGGCATCTGCGCGGCGGCGACGGCCTGTTCGGACGGCTGCGAAGGCGCAAAAGCCAGTTGCAGCCGCTCACTGCCGCTGGGCGTTTGCGTGGTGATCACCAGGCAGGTGAGCGCGATGGCGGCGGCGCTGCCCCAGCCAAACAGCCGCCACAGCGGATATCGATTGCCAAGAAGCTTGCGGATATTCGACAAATCGGGCTCCGGCGGCGCGATCGCGGTGGCCATCAGCAGTCTCCGGTGGCGAATCACATCGTTGAAAACATTAGCAGAATCCGGCAATGCTGGCTTTCATTGCGTGCGGCGAACGCGTAAAGACGCTGGCATTGCTGCCTTGTCGCCCACGCGGGCCGCGGGGCGCCGTCAATCCGGCAACACTCGAGTCGAATCGGATGCGTCAACGAACATGCCTCGCGATCGTGCTGGCGGCCGGCGAAGGCACCCGCATGCGCTCGGCGCTGCCCAAGGTGCTGCATCCGCTGGGCGGGCGCCCGCTGCTTGAGCACGTGCTGACCGCGGCGAAGCTTGCCGGTGGCGCCGAGATCGCGGTCGTGGTCGGCCCCGATCACGCGGCGGTGGCGGAAACGACGCATCGCATCGTGCCGGATGCGCAGATATTCGAGCAGCGCGAGCGGCGCGGCACCGCGCATGCGGTGCTGGCGGCAAAGCCGGCCATCGCACATAAGCCCGACGACATTCTGGTGGTGTTTGCCGATACGCCGCTGCTGCACCAAGAGACGCTTGCCCGCATGCGCGCGGCCATCGCCGATGGCGCCGCCGTGGCGGTGCTCGGCTTCACACCGGCCGATCCGACCGGCTATGGGCGGCTGGTGACGCGCGGCGGCGAACTCATCGCTATCGTCGAGGAGCGCGATGCCACAGCCGAGGAGCGCAAGATCGGCTTCTGCAATGGCGGGCTGATGGCGCTTGCCGGCGAGCATGCGCTGGGCCTGCTCGAACGCATCGGCAATGCCAATGCCAAGAGCGAATACTATCTCACCGACGCGGTTGCCATCGCCCGCGATATGGGCTTGAAGGCAATCGCGATCGAAACCGGGGAGGACGACGTGCGCGGCATCAACACCAAGGCGCAACTCGCCGAAGCCGAAGCCGTGCTGCAAGAGCGGCTGCGCGCCGCCGCACTGGAAGCCGGCGTCACCATGATCGCGCCGCACACGGTGTTCCTGTCGGCCGACACCAAATTCGGCAAGGACGTGACCATCGAGCCGAACGTGGTGTTCGGGCCGGGCGTGACGGTGGAGGACAATGCGGTGATCCGCTCGTTCTCGCATCTGGAAGGCGCGCATGTCGGCAAGGGCGCGCGCGTCGGGCCCTACGCGCGCCTGCGCCCGGGTGCCGAGCTTGGCGCCGACGTGCATATCGGGAATTTCGTCGAGGTGAAGGCGGCCCAGATCGAGGCCGGCGCCAAGGCCAATCATCTTGCTTACATCGGCGATGCGCGGGTGGGCGCGGGCGCCAATATCGGCGCCGGCACCATCACCTGCAATTTTGACGGCAACGCCAAGCACCATACCGATATCGGCGCCGGCGCTTTCATCGGATCGAACTCGTCGCTGGTGGCGCCGGTCAAGATCGGCGACGGCGCCTATGTCGGCTCCGGTTCGGTGGTGACCAAGGACGTGCCCGCCGATGCGCTGGCGGTCGAGCGCGGGGCGCAAACCATTAAAGAAGGCTGGGCAAAGCGCTTGCGGCAGGTCAAAGGCACGGGCAAGAAGAAGCCGGCCAAGCCCGGTTGAACCGCCAAGGGGGCCGGTTTTCAGCTTGTCACACGACGAAATGCGTTTTGATTTCCATTAGCTTGCCGCCGCCGGCTAAAGCAGAACAACAACAAAGGGGCCATCCACTCGGATGTGCGGGATCGTCGGAATTCTGGGCAAAGGGCCGGTCGCGGGCCAATTGATCGATGCGCTCAAGCGCCTCGAATACCGCGGCTATGACTCGGCCGGCATCGCTACCCTCGATCATGGCCAGCTGGCGCGACGCCGCGCCGAGGGCAAGCTGCAAGCCCTGGCCGCGCGGCTGGAAAAAGAGCCGCTCGCCGGCAATATCGGCATCGGCCACACCCGCTGGGCAACGCACGGCCGGCCGACCGAAAACAACGCGCATCCGCACGCCACCGACCGCGTCGCCGTGGTGCATAACGGCATCATCGAGAATTTCCGCGAGCTGCGCGAACGATTGATCGCGCAGGGCGCCAAGTTCGGCAGCGAGACCGACACCGAAGTGGTCGCGCACCTGGTGACGGCGGAAATGAAGCAGGGCAAGTCGCCGGCCGATGCGGTAGCGGCGACGCTCAAGCAATTGCGCGGCGCCTTCGCGCTCGCCTTTTTGTTCGCCGGCGAGGACGATCTCATGATCGGCGCGCGCAAGGGCTCGCCGCTCGCCATCGGCTACGGCAAGGACGAGATGTTCCTCGGCTCGGATGCGATTGCCTTGGCGCCGTTCACCGACACCATCAGCTATCTCGAGGACGGCGATTGGGTCGTGCTCACGCGCACAAGCGCCGCGATCCGCGACGAACAGGGCGCAAAGATCGAACGCGCCATCGTCAAATCCACCGCCACCGCGCAAATGGTGGACAAGGGCAACCACAAGCACTTCATGGCCAAGGAGATCCACGAGCAGCCGGAAGTGGTCGGCCATACGCTGGCGCATTACATCGATATGATCGGCGAGAAGGTCGCGCTGCCGGAAGAGCTGCCGTTCGACTGGCGGGCGATCAAACGGCTGTCGATCTCGGCCTGCGGCACTGCCTTCTACGCCGGGCTGGTGGCGAAATACTGGTTCGAGCGTTTCGCCAAAATGCCGGTGGAGATCGATATCGCTTCCGAATTCCGCTATCGCGGCGCGCCGCTGGAAGCCGGCGATCTGATGATCTGCATCTCGCAATCGGGCGAGACCGCCGATACGCTGGCGACGCTGCGTTATGCGCGCGAGCACAAGCAGCACATTCTTTCCGTCGTCAACGTATCGACCTCGACCATCGCGCGCGAAAGCGACGTGGTGATGCCGACTTTGGCGGGGCCGGAGATCGGCGTCGCCTCCACCAAGGCCTTCACCTGCCAGAAGGCGCGCGACGTGCTCTATCTCGGCCGCGGCACCAGTTTTCCGATCGCGCTGGAAGGCGCGCTGAAGCTGAAGGAAATCTCCTATATCCACGCCGAAGGCTACGCCGCCGGCGAACTCAAGCACGGACCGATCGCGCTGATCGACGAGAACATACCGGTGATCGTGATCGCGCCCTACGACCGCGTGTTCGAGAAGACGGTGTCGAACATGCAGGAGGTGGCCGCGCGCGGCGGCAAGATCATCCTGGTGACCGACCCGAAAGGCGCCAAGGAGGCGACCATCGAGTCGCTGGTGACGCTGACGCTGCCCGACATGGCCTCGACGGTGACGCCGTTGGTTTATGCCCTGCCGGTGCAGATGATCGCCTACCATACGGCCGCGGCCATCGGCACCGACGTCGACCAGCCGCGCAACCTCGCGAAATCGGTCACGGTGGAATAAGATAACCCCATGAACGAGATCGACCAGAAGCCGGCAGACGCGCTGACCACCGATCTCGGAGCGGTGGCGGCGGTACACACCGGCGTTGCCGGGCGCATCCGCAATTATTTCCTCACCGGCCTGGTGGTGGCAGGTCCCCTGGCGGTCACCGCCTGGCTGATCTGGTCGGTCATCAACTGGGTGGATGACGTGGTGCGGCCGCTGATCCCGCCGGCCTATCGGCCGGAGAGCTATCTGCCCTGGCCGATCCCCGGCACCGGGCTGATCATTGCCTTCGTCGGCCTCACGCTGCTCGGCTTCCTCACCGCCAACCTGGTCGGCCGCAGCCTGGTCGAGCTGGGCGAAGGTTTGCTCAACCGCATGCCGATCGTGCGGCCGATCTACAACACCATGAAGCAGATTTTCGAAGCGCTATTCTCAAAGACCGGTTCGAGCTTCCGCAAGGTGGCGCTGGTGGAATTCCCGGCGCCCGGCATGTGGTCGCTGGTGTTCCTGTCGAATCCGCCGGGCGGCGATCTCGCCGCGCGACTGCCCGCCGGCGAGCACGTCTCGGCCTTCATGCCCTGCACGCCGAACCCGACCACCGGCTTTTTCTTCTACGTGCCGCGCAAGGACCTCATTGAACTCGACATCACGGTCGAGAGCGCGATGACGCTGCTGATCTCCGCCGGCATGGTGCAGCCCGACGGCGACGCGCAGAAGAAGCTGGCGGCGCTGGCGGCGAATGCCAAGGCGGCGCAGGCGGCGAAGGCTCTGACGACCGCGAAATAAATCTGTACTTACGATGCGCCCCGCTATTGTCCGGCAGCCGGGGACTGTTAGGCTTCCCCGTCCTTATGTCGGGGAGGCTTATCATGGGTTTCGTCGAAGCGATCCAATCCGGCTTTAATCACTACGTAACCTTCTCGGGCCGCGCGCAGCGTTCCGCCTACTGGTACTGGACGCTGTTCGTCATCGTCTTGTCGATCGTCCTGAACTTCGTCGACGCCGCCTTAGGCACCGCGGGCCTGATCGGTGGGCTGGTGGCGCTGGCGCTGTTGCTGCCGGGCCTTGCCGTGTCGATCCGGCGCTTGCACGATCTCGATCGCAGCGGCTGGTGGCTGCTGCTCATATTCACCGGTATCGGCATGATCCTGCTAATCGTCTGGTACTGCATGAAGGGCACGACCGGGCCGAACAGCTACGGTCCCGATCCGCTTGGCGGCTGAGCCGGACCTTCAGCCGGCCCGGATCAGCTTGATCGCCTCGTCCTTGCCGAACAGATAGAGCAGGTGACGCAACGCCTGGCCGCGCGGCGTCGCCAGGGTCGCATCGCGCGACAGAATGAGCGCGGCATCGTCGCGCGCGGCGCCGAGATACTTGCCGTGCGTCTCGATGCGCGCGACCTGGAAGCCGGGCAGGCCGCTTTGCCGCGTGCCGAGCAGGTCGCCTTCGCCGCGCAGGCGTAAATCCTCCTCGGCGATGCGGAAGCCGTCCTCGCTCTCGCGCAAAATGGCAAGCCGCGCCTTGGCGGTCTCGCCGAGCGGCGCCTTGTACAGCAGCAGGCAGGTGGAATGGTCGCTGCCGCGCCCGATGCGGCCGCGCAGCTGATGCAGTTGCGCCAGGCCGAAGCGCTCGGCGTGCTCGACCACCATGATGGTCGCCTGCGGTACGTCGACGCCGACCTCGATCACGGTGGTGGCGACCAACAATTGCGTTTCGCCTGAGGCGAAGCGCTCCATGGCGGCGTCTTTCTCCGAGCCTTTCATGCGGCCGTGCACCAGATCGACTTTGCGGCCGAAACGTTTGCGCAGGTCCTCGTAACGCGCTTCCGCCGCGGCCAAGTCGATCTTCTCGGACTCATCGACCAGCGGG
>JACQDO010000183.1 GCA_016201085.1 Hyphomicrobiales bacterium
CATGACCTTGTCCGACCTTCCTCCGCCCGCCGAAGCGGACTTCGCGAAGGCGGGAAACCGGTTTACGCTTTTCGGGATCATGCGCTCACTGAATGACGATCTCCTTGAACAGAACGGCGGTGATGCGGTTGGGCGCGACCGCGGCATTGACCCGCCGGGTCAACTCTTCCTTGAGCCGATAGAGGCCGGCAGAACCGTCGAGATCGGTCGGACGTAATTCGCGCAGGTAAGTCTGGAACGCGTCCATCACCCGCGGCATCAGCGGCTGGATCTGCGGCACCAGTTGCGCTTCGGGCAATTCCAGCACGATCTTCACCTTGAGATATTGGGTGCGGTCGGAGCCGGCATTCGACAAGTTGACGAGCACGTCGGGCAGATCGACGAAGATCGCGGGCTTCGCCACCTGCTGCACCGGCTTGTCGTGACTGGGGCCGCTGAAGAA
This sequence comes from Hyphomicrobiales bacterium, assembly GCA_016201085.1. GTDB lineage: Bacteria > Pseudomonadota > Alphaproteobacteria > Rhizobiales > Xanthobacteraceae > Pseudolabrys. The sequence goes on from JACQDO010000183.1 coordinate 443, forward strand.
GAAATAGGCGCCGATGCCGCCCCCGCCGACGACCAGCAGGCCGGCGGCGGCGATGATCATCACTTTCATCGACGGCAGTTTTCGCTTTGGCTTGGCTGCCGGTTGCTCGCCCTCTTCCGCTTCCGGCGCCTCGTCAAGCTCGGCTTCTGCCTGTTTCGCCTTGGCTGCTGCCATGAAATGCCCCGGTTCACTCGTGCTGGCTGGGTCGGCCAGCGGTGTCGCGCCCCTATCGGGGAAGGTAGGTCGGTATGGTTAACAGATGCTTTCTCCGGCACCCGAAGCAGGAAACTTTTGCCGGGTGAGCTTAGTGAAAGGGTGCTTTTTGCCCGCCGATACCCCGCTTAATTTAAGCTAAATATCTGAAATTTAACGATTTTTCATGTTGGCACGGCGGCTGCAACATAAACGCCAGCCGCCGGCTTGGGAGAGCTTGGCGCGACGACTGCGGCGCGGGGTGGCCTCGGGAGGGTTCAAACCCACGCCGGTTATAGGGGAGTGACCGATGCAGAATGCACTTCTGATCGGACTGTCGCGTCAGGTCGCGCTCACCCGCGAACTCGACGTGGTTGCCAATAACATCGCCAATATCAACACCGCCGGCTACAAGGCCGACGGCGCGCTGTTCGAGGAATATCTCTCGTCGGCGGCGCGGACCAATCATAATCAAGGCCGCGTCAGCTACGTGCGCGATCGCGGCACCTGGCTCAACCTCTCCACCGGCCCAATCGAACGAACCGGCAATCCGCTTAACGTCGCCATCGACGGCAACGCCTTCCTGGTGGTGCAGACGGCGCGCGGCGAGCGCTACACCCGCAACGGCGCGCTGCAGATCAATGGCGAGGGACAACTCGTCACCAGTGAAGGGAACGCGGTGCTCGGCGATAGCGGCCCGATCGTTTTCCAGCGGACAGACAATCAGGTCAGCATCAGCATAGACGGCAACATCAGCGTGCGCGAGGGCAATTCGAAAACCGATTCGCTGCGCGGCACCTTGCGGCTGGTCGCCTTCGATAGCGCCCAGCAGTTGCAGAAGGACGGCAGCAGCAGCTTCGCGGCCGCCGGCGATGCGCAGCCAAAGCCGACCAAGACATCGCGCGTCCTCCAGGGTTCGCTCGAGAAGTCGAACGTGGTCGGCGTCGTCGAGATGTCGCGCTTGATCGAAATAACGCGCGCCTACACCCAGATCGCGGCGATGCTGAAACAGCAGACTGACCAAGATCAGCAGAACCTCAACAAGCTGGCGGAAGTTCCGAATTGATGAGCGAGGAGATCTGAAATCATGCGCGCACTTCATACCGCGGCGACTGGAATGAAGGCCCAGGAACTCAACGTCCAGGTCATCTCCAACAACATCGCCAACATGCGCACCACCGGCTACAAGCGCCAGCGCGTGGAATTCCAGGATCTGCTGTACGAGCATGTGAGCCGCATCGGCACGCAGACCTCGGCGCAAGGCAACAAACTTCCCGTCGGCATCGACCTCGGCGGCGGCGTCAAGACCGTCGGCACACCGCGCCTGATGACGCAGGGTACGCTGTCGCAGACCGGCAGCAGCCTCGATCTCGCCGTCCGCGGCGAAGGCTTCTTCAAGATTCAACTGCCCGACAGCACTTACGCCTACACCCGCGACGGCTCGTTCCAGATGGACGCGCAAGGCCGCATCGTCACCGCCCAGGGCAACATCGTATCGCCCGGCATAACGATTCCGCAGAACTCCACCGGACTGACGATCAATGCGCAGGGCCAGGTTTCGGTCACGGCGCAAGGCGCAACGGCGCCGACGGTGATCGGACAATTGACATTGACCCGCTTCATCAATCAGGCCGGCCTGCTACCGGTCGGTGACAACATGTTCATCGAGACGGCCGCCTCCGGCTCGCCGCAAGACGGCCAGCCCAATACCGACGGCGCCGGCGACCTGCAGCAGGGCAATCTGGAGCAGGCCAATGTCGAAGCGGTCAGCGAGATCTCGGATCTGATTGCCGCGCAACGCGCCTACGAGATGAACGGCAAGGTCATCACCGCCGCCGATCAGATGATGTCGGCAACCTCCAATCTGCTGCGCTGAGGTCAAATCCATGATCCGCATCCTCACACTTGCCTTCGCAGCGTTGATCACGTTCGCCGTCTCGGCCTTGGCGCAAACCGCCGCCGCGCTTGTGCAAAACCGGCCCGTGCTCAAGGCCGAGGCCATCGTCACCGGCGACATCGTGCGCATCGGCGATCTGGTCGAGAATGCCGGTATCGTGGCCAATATCCCGATCTTCCGCGCGCCCGACCTCGGCACCACCGGAATGGTGCGGGCCGATGCGGTGATCGAAGCGGTGCGCGTGCACGCGCTTGTCGGGCTCGACACCGGCGGCTTCAACGAGGTGGCGGTGACGCGCGCAAGCCGCAGCATCCCCGCCAAGGACATCGAGGACTGCGTTGCCGAAGCGCTCTCCCGGCAATTCGCGCTCGGCGCGGCTAAGGACATCGGGGTGAATTTCGAACGTGAGCTGCGTGCGATCCAGGTCGAGCCGAGCGCCAAGGGCGAGCCGCGCGTCATTCGCATCAATTACGATGCACGCAGCGGCCGCTTCGATGCCACGCTCGAGATTCCGACCGGCGCCAGCAACCGCGGTAATCTGCGGCTGTCCGGCCGCGCGACGGCGACGGTAGAGGTCGTGACGCTGCTGGTTCCGCTCGAGCGCGGCGCGCTGATCAAAAGCGCCGATGTGGCCATCGAGCGGCGCCCGCGCGCCGAGATCGGCCGCGATATCGTCAGCGGCAGCGAACAGGCGATCGGTCTCGCCGCGCGCACCGCCTTGCAGGCGGGCCGGCCGTTGCGCGTGTCCGACCTGATGAAGCAAGAGCTGGTTCAGCGCAACGAGACGGTAACGTTGATCTTTGAAGTGCCCGGCATCGTGCTGACGGTGCGCGGCAAGGCGATCGAAGGCGGCGCCGAAGGCGACGTGATCAGCGTGCTCAACGAGCAATCCAAGCGCACGGTGCAGGGCGTGGTGGTCGGCGCCGGCCGCGTCGCCATCAGCACCAGCGCGCCGCGGCTGGCCGCCAATATCGCGCCCACTCAATCGGTCGCGAATGCCAATACGCGTTAACCTGTAAACGTGAAAGTGACGGCGATGAAAGTTCTCACTGTGGTGCGTCATGCGGTCCTGGCCACGATCGCGGCTTCGCTGCTGAGCGGCTGCGCGGCGTTCGAGCGAATCAAGAATATCGGCCAGCCGCCGCCCTTGGCCGCGGTCGACAACCCGACCGCGCGGCCCGGCTACAAGCCGGTGCAGATGCCGATGCCGGCGGCGCAGCCGGCCTCCTACAATCCGAATTCGCTGTGGCGCAACGGTTCGCGCGCCTTCTTCAAGGACCAGCGCGCGCACCAGATCGGCGACATTCTCACCGTCAAGGTCAACATCACCGACAAGGCCAATATCGACAACGAGACCAAGCGCAGCCGCGACAACACGGAAGACTCCGGCGTCACCAATTTCTTCGGCAAACAGAAACTGCCGGTGCTCAATTCCGCCCTGACGACGCGCCTGTTTACCGCCGATTCCAAGTCGTCGAGCGACGGCAAGGGCTCGGTCAACCGCCAGGAGGCGTTGTCGACCAACGTCGCCGGCGTGGTGACGCAGGTGCTGCCGAACGGCAACCTGGTGATCGAGGGTCGCCAGGAGATCCGGGTCAATTTCGAAATCCGCGAGCTGATCGTGGCCGGCGTGGTGCGGCCGGAGGACATCGAGAGCGACAACACCATCGACTCGAACAAGATCGCCCAGGCGCGCATCGCCTATGGCGGGCGCGGCCAGATCATGGATGTGCAGCAGCAGCGCTACGGCCAGCAGGTGATGGACGTGATTTTGCCGTTCTAGTCAGTAGCTTGGCTTAACGACCTCCCGCGCCGTTTGCGTTTCGCGAGCGTAAGACGGCGTCAACGACGCGGCCTCCGGACTGCTCCCCAGCCGGAGGCCGCTGGCGTTTTCTGAAGCCCGCTAAAGCTGTCAGTCTTTTTCTGGAGCAGCGCCACAGCAAAAAAGTTCATGCCCGGCAGCCGGTCGGGCATCGCGTTATGGTCCGCGCGGTGAAGGCCGCAGCGCCGCGTTCAATCGTCGCGATAGACCCGCTCTCTTCGCTCGTGCCGCTCCTGCGCCTCCACCGACAGCGTCGCGATCGGGCGCGCTTCCAGGCGGCGCAGCGAGATCGGCTCGCCGGTCTCCTCGCAGTATCCGTAGGTGCCGTCGTCGATGCGCGCCAGCGCCTCGTCGATCTTGGCGATCAGCTTGCGCTGGCGGTCGCGCGCGCGCAGCTCGATGGCGCGGTCGGTTTCCGAGGAGGCCCGGTCGGCGAGATCGGGGTGATTCTGGTTTTCCTCCTGCAGGTGCAGAAGCGTTTCCTTGGCCTCTTTCAGGATGTCTTCCCGCCAGGCCAACAGCTTGGCGCGGAAATAATCCCGCTGCCGCTCGTTCATGAACGGTTCTTTGTCGGACGGCCGGTACGACTTCGTCTTGGCCAACATATTCCAATCACTCCCAGACGTTTTTTTTGTTGGTGCGGGGATCCACTTACCCCCCGCGCGGCTGGCTTATATACGCGCGCCAAGCCCCGGACAACATCCCAATGATGTCCGCGGGCATACCAAATTATTGTGATAATTCAATGGTTTCCGCAAACGTCCGGCACCGGACCGATTCAGGCGGCGCTCAGCGGCTGCCGCTTTTGGCCAGTTCTACCGCTACGCGAAGATTGATCTCGCTCAATACGCTGTCCAGGCCGGGGTCGCCGGAATCGTCGGTCAGGCCATCGGCCGCCACCTTGAGGCGGGCGAGCGTGGGGCCGTCCACGCTGCCGTCGAGCATGGCGAGCTTGAGCTTGTCGAGCACGTCGAGCGCGTTGCGGCCCTTGGCGACCGCGCGTTTCTTGCGCTCGGTCGGGTCTTCCACGCCCTGCAGGGCCATCAGCGCATCGAGCGTCGAAATCGCCCGCAGCGAGCTGGCGGCCGTCGCGTTGCGCGGCGTCTCCTGCTCGCTGACCGAGAAGGATCCGCCGGCCGTGCGGCGCGCGGTTGCCGGCGCGCTGGCGAGTGCCGCTCCGTTCGGCCCGTAGACGCGCATGATGAAGTGCCCCTAACCGAATGCGTATCGATCCCCGATTTCATTGAGCCTGCCTTTTTATGGTTAATCGCCGGTAAAGACGGCGGCAAAATTTGCCGCTCCCGGCGTTTCATGCCGGCCCGCGGTGGCCCCGCCTAACCCGCAATGAATTGAATTCGTCAGCGTCGCCAGAGTCTTGGGCCGCGCGCCGGGGTTGGCACGGCGTTCGCATAACAAGCATCGGTCAACCGTCACATTGGGGAGCAGTGATGACGAGGACGTTGCGGGCCGCGCTCTGCGCGGCATTGATTGGTCTGTTTGTCCCGGTTCACGCCGGGGCGACGTCGCGCATCAAGGACCTCGCCAATATCGAGGGTGTGCGGCAGAACCAGCTCATCGGCTACGGCCTGGTGGTCGGTCTCAACGGCACCGGCGACACCCTCAACAACATCCCCTTCACCAAGCA
>JACQDO010000037.1 GCA_016201085.1 Hyphomicrobiales bacterium
ATCGCCAACAAGGCAGTGAGTGAGGCCGGACGCACCAATCTCGCGGTCAAGGAACTGGACGAGGCGGCCAGGCGCATCGGCGACGTGATCAAGCTGATCACCGATATCGCCGAGCAGACCAATCTGCTGGCGCTCAACGCCACCATCGAAGCCGCCCGCGCCGGCGACGCCGGGCGCGGCTTTGCCGTGGTCGCCGGCGAGGTCAAGGCGCTCGCCGGCCAGACCAGCCGCGCCACCGAGGAGATCGGCGCACAGATCGCCGGCATGCAGCGTGCCACCATGCGTTCGATCGAAGCGATCAGCGCGATCGAGCACACCATCCGCGAGATCGGCAATATCAGCGGCGCCATCGCGGCGGCGGTCACCGAGCAGGGCGCCGCCACCGCGGAAATCGCGCGCAGCGTGGAAACCGCGGCCAAACGTACGGTAGAGACCGCCAACGAGGTCAATCTGGTGGGCACCGCCACCAACGACGCCCGCGCCAGCGCCGGCGCGGTGAAGAGCGTGGCCGACGATCTAGGCCACGTCGCTAGCCGCATCCGCGGCCAAGTGGATCAGTTCTTCGAACGGCTGAGCGCGTAGCACCATTTGTCGTCCCCGCGCAGGCGGGGACCCATACGCCGTGCCCTATCGTTCGACTGCGGAGTATGGGTCCCGGGCCTCGGCGCCATAGCGCGTCGAAGACGCGCGTAAACGCGCTTATGGCGCCTCGCCCGGGACGACAGCGATTAGGATTCAAACGCCGCTGGGATGTGACGCGGCAGCTTGCCGGGCGCGACCAGAATGGCATCGAAGCGCATGTCGCGAATGGCCGGCATCGGGTTATTGGCCAGCCAGATTTCCGCCGCCGCCGCGATGCGTTGCTGCTGCCGCTCGGTGACCGCCTCGGCGGCATCGTCCAAGGTCGCGCGCGCTTTCACCTCGACGAAGATCAAGGTGTGGCGGCGGGCGGCGATGATGTCGATCTCGCCGAGCGGACTTTTCCAGCGCCGCGCCAGGATGCGGTAGCCGTGCGCGATCAACCAGGCCGCCGCGCGGCTCTCCGCCGATAGGCCGAGTCCGAACGCTGCAATTTTTTCAGGACGCGCTTCGCGCTTTTGTCGCTCAGGCTTTGGCGCCGGCTTGAGCTTGGGTGGCAGGCGCTCACGCGGGGCCATTGCCGCCCTCCTTGGCCAGCTCCAGCGCGCGCCGATAGACCTCGCGGCGCGGACGTCCGGTGGCAAGCGCCACTTCGCCGACCGCGTCCTTGACCGAGACGCGCGCCAGCGCCTGCCGCAGCAAATCGTCGACCTCGCCGGCCTTGGCCGCCGTTTCCGTCGGCGGCGCCACGACGATGACGATCTCGCCACGCGTCTCGCCGCCTTCGGCATAATCGCGCGCCAGCTCGACCAGCGACCCGCGCCGGACTTCCTCATGCAGCTTGGTCAGCTCGCGGCAGATCGCGGCGGCGCGTGGCCCGAGGCCGGCGGCGAGATCGGCGAGGCTTGCAGCCAGCCGCGGTCCGCTCTCGAACAGCACCAGCGTGGCCGGAATAGCGGCGAGCTCGGCGATGCGTTTTTGGCGCGCGCCCTGCTTGGGCGGCAGGAAGCCGTCGAAGAAAAACCGGTCGGTCGGCAGGCCGGCGACGCTGAGCGCCGCCAGCGTCGCCGAGGCGCCCGGCAGCGCAGTAATCGGATAGCCCGCCTCCGCCACTTCGCGCACAAGCTTGTAGCCGGGATCGGAAATCAGCGGCGTGCCGGCGTCGGAGACCAGCGCCACCGCCTGGCCCGCGGCCAGCCGGGCCAGCAGTTTCGGCCGCGCCTCGGCGGCGTTGTGCTCGTGATAGGGGGTCAGCGGTGTCGCGATGCCGTAGCGGTCTAGCAGCTTGCGGGTGACGCGGGTGTCCTCGCAGGCGATCGCGTCGGCGCCGGCCAGCAGTTCGAGCGCGCGCAGGCCGATATCGCCCAAATGGCCGATCGGGGTGGCGACCAGATAGAGCCCGGCGGCCGGCTTTGCGGCCTCAATCGGGGCGCCATGCAGGGCGTAGGTGCGTAGCCTGCCGCCGCTGCCGGATTGGTCGTCTTTGGCCATAAACGGCACTGTAAACACTGCCCCTGGCTCCGTCATAGGGGGCGAATTCCCTATCTTTTTCATTGCCTTAACTTTTGTGGGACAAAATGGCTGATTAACGTTAGGACTGACGCAACTATCTGTCGCGTGGGGAGCGACCATGTCGGGATCGTCGCTGGACGATAAGGGGGTACTGACGCGCGGTTTGCGCCGCGCGCGTACCGTGCTGTCGATCGCCGCCGCGGCGGTGGCGCTGGCGGCCTGCGCCAACACCTTCAGTCAAATGGGCGGCACGCAGCCGCCGGTCGTAACCGAGCAGCCGCAGGGCACGACGGTCGGTACCGGTCAGGTCCGCATCGGCTTGATCCTGCCGCTGTCGGCGCCGGGCAATGCCGGCATTGCCGCCACTTCGATGAAGAACGCCGCCGAGATGGCGCTGGCCGAATTCAAGGAACCCAATATCCAGCTGCTGGTGAAGGACGATGCCGGCACGCCGCAAGGCGCGCAGCTGGGCGCCCAGCAGGCCATCGCCGAAGGCGCCGAGATCATCATCGGCCCGCTGTTCGCGCAGTCGGTGAGCGCCGTGGGTCAGGTCGCGCGCGCCAGCAACATTCCGGTGATCGCCTTCTCCACCGACGCCAGCGTCGCCGCGCGCGGCGTCTATCTGTTGAGCTTCCTGCCCGAATCCGACGTCCGGCGCATCGTCGGTTACGCCATATCGAGGGGCAAGCGTTCGTTCGCGGCGCTATTGCCCGACAACGGCTATGGTACGGTGGTGGAGGCGGCGTTCCAGCAGGAAGTGGCGCGGCGCAGCGGCCGCATGGTGGCGCTGGAGAAATATCCGCTCGATCCCAGCCGGATGGCCGATCCGATCAAGCGCGTGGCGCAGGCGGCGAGCCGCGTCGACAGTATCCTGATCGCCGACGGCGCCGACGCGGTGCCGCAAGTGGTGGCCTCGCTCGCCGCCAGCGGCGTCAATCCCAAGCGCGTGCAATTGCTCGGCACCGGCTTGTGGGATGAGCCGCGTATCTTCTCGACCGCGGCGCTCGAAGGCGGCTGGTATGCTGCGCCGGAATCGGCAGGCTTCCGTAGTTTTTCCGGCCGCTATCGCGCGCGCTACGGGCAGGACCCGGTGCGCACGGCGACGCTCGCCTATGACGCGGTGGCGCTGGTGGCCGCGCTGGTGAAGCAGCAGCCCGGGCCGCAGCGCTTCAGCGAACAGACGCTGACGTCGCCCTCGGGCTTTGCCGGCATCGACGGGATTTTCTGTTTCCACAGCGACGGCACCAACGAGCGCGGGCTGGCGGTGATGCGCGTCGCGCCCAACGGCGGCCAGGTGATCAGCCCGGCGCCGCGCGCGTTCAGTCCGGGGACGTAGTGTCTTGTCATTCCGGGTTCGCCGCTTCGCGGCACCTCGGAATGACGATCAAGCCGCCAAGTCCGCCACCACCGCATCAAGCAGCGGAAATCCGGCCAGCGTAACGCGCAGGCGGCCGTCGTCGGTGGTCTCCACCGTGCCGCCTTCACGCAAGAAGGATATCCGCTGCGCATCGAGCGTACGGCCGGCCAATTGCGTGAAGCGCGCCGGCTCGATGCCCTCGGCCAGCCGCAGACCCATCAGCAGGAATTCGTCGGCCACTTCTCCCGGATCCAGTTTCTCGTTGACGATGAGGCCGTGGCCGTTTGCCTCCACGCGCTTGAGCCAGCCCTCCGGCCATTTGTCGGTCTCGGTGGCGTAACGATGGCCACCGATGGTGAGCCGGCCATGCGCGCCGGGTCCGATGCCGGCATAGTCTTGCCCGCGCCAGTAAATCAGATTGTGCCGGCATTCGGCGCCCGGCCGCGCGTGGTTGGAGATTTCGTAAGCCGGCAGGCCCGCGCCGGCGCAGATCAATTGCGTGAGGTCGTAGAGATCGCGCCCGAGATCGTCGTCGGGGATCGCCAGCTTGCCGGCCGCGCGCAAGCCGAAGAACGGCGTGCCCGGCTCGACGGTCAATTGATAAAGCGACAGATGCTCAGCCGCTTGCGCGATGGCGCGCTTGAGTTCGGCGCTCCAGGCTTCCAGCGTCTGCCGCGGCCGCGCATAAATGAGATCGAACGAATAGCGCTGGAAGATCGAGCGCGCGATGGCGACCGCATCGAGCGCCTCTTGCACGCTGTGCAGGCGGCCGAGCTCCTTGAGCGCGCCATCGTCGAGCGCCTGCACGCCGAGCGAGACGCGGTTGACGCCGGCCGTGCGATAGCCGCGGAAGCGCGTGGCCTCGACGCTGGTCGGATTGGCCTCCAGCGTCACCTCGACGTCGCTGGCGACGCTCCAGTGCTTGCCGATCGCATCTAGAACTGCCTGCACCGATTGCGGCTGCATCAGCGACGGCGTGCCGCCGCCGAAGAAAACGGTCGACACCGTGCGGCCGGGAACGCGCGCGGCGGTGGCGGCGATCTCGGCCTCATAGGCGCGCACGAAGCGCTGCTCGTCGACGCCGCCGTGGCGCACGTGACTGTTGAAGTCGCAATAGGGGCACTTCGACAGGCAGAACGGCCAGTGCACATAGACGGCAAACGGCGCTGCTGTGGTTAAAGTCATGTTAAGCATCATAGGCCGCGTTGCGCGCGGCCCCTAGCGTGAATTCAAATTAGCTGCGGACAAGTCCTTAAAATTGTAACGATCGGATCGCGCTTCAAGTCTTCAAGCACGCATCGGCGAGCTTCAAGAACGCGCGCGCGCGATGCGACAGGCCCTGGCCTTTCGGTGGTAGCCCGTGCTTTTCGTCGGCGCTCATCTGGCCGAAGGTGCGGTCGAAACCGTCGGGCAGGAACAGCGGATCGTAGCCAAAACCGGCCTCGCCGCGCGGCGGCCACACCGCAATGCCGTCGACGCGGCCCTCGAACTGTTCGACATGGCCGTCCGGCCAGGCGAGACAAAGGGCAGCGACAAAATGCGCGCGCCGCTGCGCCGGCTCGCGCGCGCCGCGCTCGATCAGCAGCGTCTGGATACGGTTCATGGCGCCGCGGAAATCCTTGCCCTCGCCGGCCCAACGCGCTGAATGGATGCCGGGTTGACCGGCCAGCGCCTCGACCACCAGACCGGAATCGTCGGCGAAAGCGGGACGGCCGGTCGCCAGCGCGGCGGCCAGCGCCTTGATGCGCGCATTCTCGGCGAAGGTGTTGCCGGTTTCCTTCGGCTCCTTGAGCCCGAGTTCGCCGGCCGATTGCGCTTCGATGCCGAACGGCGCCAGCAGCTCGCGCATTTCCTTGAGCTTGCCCGGATTATGCGTGGCGATCACCAGCGCGCCGGTGAGTTTGCGGTGGCGGGCCGGCGTTTGCACGTTCGCGCTCACGCCACCGCCAATTTTTGCAAGTCCACCAGCTTGCCGATGCCCTTGCGCGCCAGTGCCAGCAGCGCCAGCAGCTGCTCTTCGCTGAACGGGTCCTTCTCGGCAGTGGCCTGTATTTCGACGATGTTGCCGGAGCCGGTCAGCACGAAATTGGCGTCGGTGTCGGCTTGCGAATCCTCGGCATAATCGAGGTCGAGCACCGCGGTGCCCTTGCAGACGCCGCACGACACCGCCGCAATGTGGTCGCGCAGCACTTGGGCGTTACCCTGCGCCTTGAACATGTCGCGCGCCTTCATCCAGGTGAGGCAATCGGACAGCGCCACCCAGGCACCGGTGATCGAAGCGGTGCGGGTGCCGCCGTCGGCCTGGATGACGTCGCAGTCGATGGTGATCTGGCGCTCGCCCAGCGCCTGCAGGTCGATCACCGAGCGCAAGGAGCGCCCGATCAGCCGCTGGATCTCGACCGTGCGGCCGCCCTGCTTGCCGGCGGCAGCCTCGCGGCGGGTGCGCTCGGAGGTAGCGCGCGGCAGCATGCCGTATTCGGCGGTGACCCAGCCGCGGCCCTGGCCCTTGAGCCAGGGCGGCAGGCGCTCCTCCAGGCTGGCGGTCACCAGCACATGGGTATCGCCGAATTTCACGAAACAGGAGCCTTCGGCGTATTTCACCACGCCGCGCTCGAGCGATACGGCGCGCAACTCGTCGACTTGTCGGCGGCTCGGCCGCATCGGAATTAATCCTTCCAGAATGTCTTTATTGGTTTCGGCGCACACCATAACCATATGCATGGCTTGAACAAGTCCGCTGCGCTCGCCATTGTGGGCTGGAGGCAAGGAGTGAGGCTGTGGCTTCCCACGACGTCCCGATCGGCGCGACCCAGGTCAGCCTCGCGGCGCTCAACGAGCGCTCGCGCGAGATTTTCCGTTCCATCGTCGAAAGCTATCTCGCCACCGGCGAGCCGGTCGGCTCGCGCAACCTGTCGCGCATCCTGCCGATCTCGCTGTCGCCAGCCTCGGTGCGCAACGTGATGTCGGACCTCGAGCAGCTCGGCCTGATCTATGCCCCGCACACCTCGGCCGGCCGGCTGCCGACCGAACTCGGCCTGCGCTTCTTCGTCGACGCGCTGATGCAGATCGGCGATCTGACCGAGGGCGACCGCCACTCGATCGAGGTGCAGGTCGCCGCCGCCGGCGCCAACAAATCGGTGGAAGCCGTGCTCACCGAAGCCTCGCAGATGTTGTCGGGCCTCACCCGTTCGGCCGGCGTGGTGCTCACCGCCAAAAACAACGTGCGGCTCAAACATATCGAATTCGTGCGGCTGGAGCCGGAACGCGCGCTGGCGGTGCTGGTCGCCGAGGACGGCCAGGTCGAGAACCGCGTACTCAATGTGCCGGCCGGGCTGCCGACCTCGGCGCTGATCGAGGCCGCCAATTTCCTCAACGCCCGCATCCGCGGCAAAACGCTGGCCGAATTGCGCGCCGAAATCGAAACCGCGCTGACGCAAGGCCAGGCCGAACTCGATCAGCTCACCCAGAAGATCGTCGCCGCCGGACTGGCGAGCTGGTCGGGCGGCGACAGCGACGACCGCCAGTTGATCGTGCGCGGCCATGCCAATCTGCTGGAAGACCTGCACGCGCTCGACGATCTGGAACGGGTACGCTCGCTGTTCGATGCGCTGGAGACCAAGCGCGGGGTGATCGATCTCTTGGGCCGCGCCGAGCGCGCCGACGGCGTGCGCATCTTCATCGGCTCGGAGAACAAGCTGTTTTCGCTGTCGGGTTCCTCCACCATCGTGGCGCCCTATCGCGATAGCGAAGGCCGCATCGTCGGCGTCATCGGGGTCATCGGCCCGACCCGGCTCAATTATGCCCGCGTCATCCCCATGGTCGATTATACCGCACGCGTGGTCAGCCGCTTATTGACCGGTTGAACTTGATTTTTTGCCGGTAAACCCTGATATCCCACGCATCCGAACACTGTTGAGAATGGATCGATCGCTATGACGGACCGGCCTGCCGCCGACGATATGGCTGCCAAGCCTGAAGGCGCTTTGCCCGAGGGCGAGGCCACGGCGGCCGCCGCCCCCGCAATGGTGCCGGCGGCGCAGGTTACCGCCGCCTTGGAGGCGGCTGCCGAATTCAAGGACAAGCTGCTGCGCACGCTGGCCGAGATGGAGAATCTGCGCAAACGCACCGAGCGCGAGATCAACGACGCGCGGGTCTATGGCATCGCCGGGTTCGCCCGCGATGTGCTGGCGGTCGCCGACAACATGCATCGCGCGCTGGGCACCATCGAAGCCGAACTGCGCGAGCATGCCGATGCCAAGATGAAAGCGCTGATCGAGGGCGTCGAGCTGACCGAGCGCGAGCTGATGAAGGTGCTCGAAAAATATGGCGTGACGAAATTCTCGCCCGCGGGCGAGAAGTTCGATCCGAACGTGCATCAGGCGATGTACGAAGTGCCGGAGTCCGATCTGCCGCCCGGCCACGTCG
>JACQDO010000186.1 GCA_016201085.1 Hyphomicrobiales bacterium
CGGTATTCGCCGGCGTCGGCGAGCGCACGCGCGAGGGCAACGATCTCTATCACGAGATGATCGAGTCCGGAGTGAACAAGGACCCAAAGAAAGGTTCCACCGAAGGCTCGAAATGCGCGCTCGTCTACGGCCAGATGACCGAGCCGCCGGGGGCGCGCGCGCGCGTCGGCCTCTCCGGCCTCACGGTCGCCGAATATTTCCGCGATCAGGGCCAAGACGTGCTGTTCTTCGTCGACAACATCTTCCGGTTCACCCAGGCCGGTTCGGAAGTGTCCGCGCTTCTGGGCCGCATTCCCTCGGCCGTGGGCTATCAGCCGACGCTCGCCACCGACATGGGCACGTTGCAGGAACGCATCACCACCACCCACAAGGGGTCGGTCACCTCGGTGCAGGCGATCTACGTGCCGGCCGACGACTTGACCGACCCTGCGCCGGCCACATCGTTCGCGCACTTGGATGCGACCACCGTGCTGTCGCGCGACATCGCCGCCAAGGGCATCTATCCGGCGGTCGACCCGCTCGATAGCACCTCGCGCATGCTGTCGCCGCTGATCGTCGGTGAGGAGCATTATGCGGTCGCCCGCCAGGTGCAGCAGATTCTCCAGCGCTACAAGGCGTTGCAGGACATCATCGCCATTCTCGGCATGGACGAACTGTCGGAAGAGGACAAGACCGCGGTGGCGCGCGCGCGCAAGATCGAGCGTTTCCTGTCGCAGCCGTTCTTCGTCGCCGAAGTGTTCACCGGCTCGCCCGGCAAGCTGGTCGACCTGGCCGATACCATCAAGGGCTTCAAGGGCCTGTGCGAAGGCAAGTACGACCACCTGCCGGAGGCCGCCTTCTACATGGTCGGCACCATCGAAGAGGCGGTCGAGAAGGGCAAGAAGCTCGCGGCGGAAGCGGCGTAAGGCCGGGCAGGCAGCACGTCATGGCCACTTTGCATTTCGAACTGGTGTCTCCGGAAAAGCTCGTGTTCTCGGGCGAGGTCGAGCAGGTCGACGTGCCCGGCATCGAAGGCGACTTCGGCGTGCTCGCCGGCCATGCGCCCTACGTCAGTACGCTGCGGCCGGGCATCCTGACCGTGCATGTGGCCGGCGGCGAGCAGAAGATCGTCGTGCTCGGCGGCTTCGCCGAAGTGTCGGCGCAAGGCCTCACCGTACTCGCCGAATTGGCGGAATCGGTCGAGGACATCGACCGCGCGATGATCGCCAGGCGCATCGGCGAAATGGAAGAACGCGCCGCCAAGCTGGAGCCCGGCAATGAGCTCGACAAGCTGATCACCCAGCTCGATCATTTCAAGACCGTAGACCGGCACCTCAATGGCACGGCGATGCATTAGCGTGTTCTGATATGCCCGCGAAAGCGGGCATCCAGTATCCGCTAACGTTTCAGATTTTTCTCAAAGCCATCGATTACTGGATTGCCCGATCAAGCCGGGCAATGATGACAAAATTACTTCGCGAACTTGCCGAATTCCCTCACCACCCGCTCATACGTCGGCCGCTTGAACGGCACCACCAGGCCGGGCAGTTCGCGCAACGCCACCCAGCGCCAGGCGATGAATTCCGGATCGTGCCCGCCGGCCGGATTGGCGATGTCGATCTCGCCGTCGGCGCCGGTGAAGCGCAGCGCATACCATTTCTGCTTCTGCCCGCGATACTTTCCACCACAGGCCTCGCCGACGATCTCGCGCGGAATGTCATAGGCGAGCCACTCGGCGATCTCGCCCAGCTTCTCGACCGAGCGGATATTGGTTTCCTCGTAGAGCTCGCGCAGCGCGGCCTTGTAGGGGTCTTCGTTCTCGTCGATGCCGCCCTGCGGCATCTGCCAGACATGCGTGGCGTCGATGTGCTCGGGCCCGCTGGAACGGCGGCCGATGAACACCAGGCCGGCGCGGTTGAGCACCATGATGCCGGCGCAGGGGCGATAGGGCAGGGATTCGTAGGGGGGCATTTGCAATTTCCGCTGTCATGCCCGCGAAGGCGGGCATCCAGTAAACACAGACAATCCAGTGATTACTCGATCATCCGCTTTCGCGGATGATGACAGTACAAAGTTGCGGCCGGGATGACTACGACGACTTCGCCTTGTTCGCCACCATGGTGATCGGCACCAGCACGAAGCCGCGGCTTTCCACTTTCTTCGCCCATTCGGCGATGCGGGCGACGATTGCCGGCTGCGCGGTGGCAAGTCCGATCGCCGCGCCATTGTCGCGCGCCAGCATCTCGAGACGGGCGAGCGCGCGGTCGATTCCGGTCGGCGTTGGCACCGCATCGATCACCAGGTCGGTCTTGGCGAAAGGCAGATTGTAGCTGCCGGCGATCTGGCTGGCGACACTGCGTTGCGAAGCGCCGTCGTCCACATAGACCAAGCCGCGCTTGGCGCTTTCGCGCAGCACCGGCGCCAGCGACTGTTCGGCGGCGGTGAAGCGCGCGCCCATGTAGCCGGTCAATCCGACATAGCCCTGGAAGCGGCTCATCAGCCAATGCAGACGGTCGATGTTCTGGTCGGGCGTCAGCGACGTGAGCAGAGTCTGCGGGCCGGGATCGTTGTCGGGATAGTCGAACGGCTCCATCGGCACCTGCAGCAGCACCTCATGATCTTCGCCGCGCGCGCGCTCCGCCAGCTTTTCGAGATCGACGCCGTAAGGCGTCAGCGCGAAGGTCACCGGGCCCGGCAAATGCGAGAACGCATCGGCGGTGCCGGAGGCGCTGATGCCGATGCCGCCGATCACGATGGCGATGCGCGGGGCGTCCTTGCGGTTGGCCGGCAACGCACGCGGACGCGCATAAAGCACCGACGGACGCGCGCCTTCGTTTCCCAGTTTCGGGATCGCGCCATGCCGCGTGGTCTCCAGCATGTTCGGGTCGACCGGCGCCTTACCGCTTGGCCCCTTGGGCTCGGCACCGCTCGCATTGCCGGGGATCACCACCTGCTGGCTCTTGCCGCTGGAGCCGTCGAAGATGGTGATGGTCCTGCTGCCGGCCGGCGGCGCGGTCGCGTTTATGACCGTGGCGGCGGCGGCTTGCGCCGGATTGGCTGTCGCGGCGGCGGGGCCGTCGTAGCGGGTATGCTGCTTGCCGTCGCCGCTCTCCGAGTTGGCCTGGCTGGCGCCCTGCGGCTTGGCGACGATGACCGCCGCCGTTGGCTCGCCGCCCAGCGGATCGTTGACGAATACCGCCCAGCTCACCACCAGCAGCCCGAACATTCCCAGCATGCCGGCCAGCAATTGCGGCCCGGCAACAGGCAGTTTCGGCAGCGTCTGGCGTTTGTTGCGGCCGAGGGGGGTGTTCAGATCATCCGTTGCCACGGCCCAGACCTTTGCGAATCATTGCAGGAGTCTAGCACGCGGGTCGCTCTCCCCGTTTACCGGGGGAGCCGAAAACCAAACGGGCGGCCCTTAAGGCCGCCCGCTGGAATTCAAGCGCTTCCGGCGCCGCCTTAGTTCGGTACCGGGGTCTTGGCGTTCGGCGGGAACGCCGAATTGACCTGCACGCCGCGCAACAGGTCCATCGCCATGTTGAGCGCCTTGTCGTTCTTGACGTCCGGCGGAATGTAGGACTGCGAGCCGGTCTGCTCGGAGCCTTCGGCGGCCTTGAGATGGCCGCGCAGCGAGGCCTCGCCCTTGGTATCGGTCTTGGCCTTCAGTTCCTCCGGCACGTCCTGCAGCACCTCGATGTCGGGCGTGATGCCCTTGGCCTGGATCGAACGGCCGGACGGCGTGTAGTAGCGCGCGGTGGTCAGCCGCAACGCGCCGTTGCCGGAACCGAGCGGGATGATGGTCTGCACCGAGCCCTTGCCGAACGAACGCGTGCCGATGACGGTGACGCGCCTGTGGTCCTGCAGCGCGCCGGCAACGATTTCCGAGGCCGACGCCGAGCCGCCGTTGATCAGCACGATCACCGGCTTGCCCTTGGTCAGATCGCCCGGCCGCGCGTTGAAGCGCTGCGTCTCTTCGGCATTGCGGCCGCGGGTGGAGACGATCTCGCCCTTCTGCAGGAAGGCATCCGACACCGAGATCGCCTGGTCGAGCAGACCGCCGGGATTGTTGCGCAGGTCGAGGACGTAACCCTTGAGCTTGTCGTCGCTCACTTTCGCGGTGATATCGGCAATCGCCTTCTTCAGACCTTCGGTCGTCTGCTCGTTGAACTGCGTCATGCGGATATAGCCGATGTCGTCATCCTTCACTTCCGAGCGTACCGCGCGCACGCGGATGACGTCGCGGACGATGGTGACTTCGATCGGCTTGTCCTGGCCCTTGCGCACGATGGTGAGCTTGATCTTGGTGTTCACCGGGCCGCGCATCTTCTCGACCGCCTGGTTCAGGGTGAGGCCCTGCACCTGGTCGTCGTCGAGCTTGGTGATGAGGTCGTTGGCGAGAATTCCGGCCTTGGCGGCGGGCGTTTCATCGATCGGCGCCACCACCTTGATCAGGCCTTCTTCCATGGTGACCTCGATGCCGAGCCCGCCGAATTCGCCGCGGGTCTGCACCTGCATGTCCTTGAAGCTCTTGGCGTCCATGTAGCTGGAATGCGGATCGAGTCCGGCCAGCATGCCGTTGATCGCGGTTTCGATCAGCTTGGCGTCGTTCGGCTTCTCGACATAGTCGGCACGCACGCGCTCGAACACGTCGCCGAACAGATTGAGCTGCCGATAGGTGTCGGCCACCGCGGCCTGGGCGCGCGCGCCGATCATGACCGTATAAGGTTGCACCGCGAGCAGCGTCATCGCCGCTCCCGCCGCCGCGCCGAGAAGAATGAGTGAGGTCTTGCGCATCATCCGCGAACCTTTTCGCCTTCGCCAGCCGCCCACCATGGGCCTGGATCAACGGGAACCCCGTCCTTACGCAACTCGATATAGAGCACCGGTTGGCTGGAACCTGTCGCGAGGATGGCGGCTATATGGGACCCACTTCCCATCGCCGCAACGGGTTCTCCGGTCAGCACAAACTGTCCGAGATCAACTGATATCCGATCCATCCCAGCGAGCAAGACATGATATCCGCCGCCGACATTAAGGATCAATAGTTGACCATAGGAGCGGAACGCGCCGGCATAGACCACCCAGCCGTCGGCCGGCGCGGTCACCTGCGCGCCGGCGCGGGTGGCGATGGATAGGCCTTTTTCCTGCCCGCCCCGGCCGTCCGGAGCGCCGAATTCCTTCAATTTGACGCCGTTAACCGGACTTGGAACTTGTCCGCGCAGCGAGGCGAAAGCGATCGCCGGCGTCAGCCTGCCGGGATCGCGAAACGCCGATAAAGCCGGCCGGCTGTCGCTGCGGGCGGCCTCGCGCGATTCGCGGATGGCGGGGTCGAGGCCCTGTTCCAGTCTGCCGATCAAATCTTTGAGATTATCCACCTGGCGGGCCAGATCGCCGGCGCGGCTGCGTTCCGCGGCCAGTGCCTGCTCGCGCTCGGCCTGCTGCTTCTGGCGCTCCTCGACCAGCGCGCTCATGCGCGCCTGCTCGGCGCCGAGCGCGGCCATCTCGCTGCCGAGCCGGTCGCGCTCGGCGGCGATCTTCTTGCGCAGGCTCAGCAGTTCGCCGAGATCGCTGGCCAGCGCCTCCACCTCGTGCCGCATTTCCGGCAGTACCGCGCCCAGTACCATGGCGGTGCGCACCGCCTGCAACGCATCCTCGGGGCTGGCGATCAGCGCCGGCGGCGGCCGATGGCCGATGCGTTGCAGCGCGGCCAGCACCTCGCCGATCAGCACGCGCCGCCCTTCGAGCGACTTGCGGATCGTAGCTTCGTTGTCGTCGAGCGGTTTGAGCCGCGCTTCGGTCGCCGCGATCTTGCCTTCGACGCCGCGCAGGCGGGCGGCGGTGTCGATCAGGTCCTGGTTCAGCTTGCGGCGGTTGGCGACGAATTGTTCGATCTCGCGCTTGAGTGCGGCCTCGGTCTCCACCGACTTGCGCTGGGCGTCGCGCGCGGCAGCCAAGTCCTGATCGCGCTGCTTGAGCAGGTCGAGGTTTTGCTCGTTTTGGCTCGGCGGCTGTTGTGCCTGCGCCGCGTGTGGCCAAGCGAACGGCAATGCGAACGCCAGCCCCGCAATGAGCGCGGCGCGCGGATTAAGACCGCTGAATCGGCAAATCATCGTAGCCAAGTTACGCCCGCGGGGTGAGACGGCAAGATCATTTCCGGGACCCATTACTGCCGCCGGATTGCGACCAATCTGGGACGGTCACGCCCTATGATACGGATGCCCGGTGAGGATGGTGGTGGCGCGGTAAAGCTGTTCCAGCAGCATGGCCCGCACCAACTGGTGCGGCCAGGTCGCCGCGCCGAACGACAGCCGCAACTCGGCCTTTTCGCGCAGGCTGGGTGCCAAGCCGTCGGCGCCGCCGATCAAAAACACCGCCGCCGGCCGGTCATTGCTGCGCCATTTGGCGAGTTGGGCGGCCAGGCTGGCGCTGTCGAGATTCTGGCCGCGTGCATCGAGCAGCACCACCGCCGCCTTTGGCGGAATGATATTGGCGAGCGCGATCGATTCCTCGAGCATGCGCTTGCCCGCCTCGTCGGCGCGGCTTTCTTTGATTTCGATGATTTCGACGTCGCGCAGGCCGAGATTGCGGCCGGTCTGCGCCGCGCGCTTGCGATAGCGCTCGGCAAGCTCGGTTTCCGGGCCCCGCTTCAGGCGTCCGACGGCGGCAACGATGAGGCGCATGGTAGCGCCGAGACTATCAGCTTGGGCGGTGCCCGTCCGGTTTGCCCGCCGACCACATCTTCTCCAGCGCGTAGAATTCGCGCACTTCCGGCCGGAACACGTGCACGATGACGTCGCCAGCGTCGATCAGCACCCAGTCGGCCTGCCGCATGCCCTCGACGCGCACGCCGGCTATCCCGGCTTCGTGCAGGCCCTTGACCACATTGTCGGCCACCGAGCCGACATGGCGCTGCGAGCGGCCGCTGGTCACGACCATGTAATCGCCTATCGAGGATTTGTCGGTGAGATCGATGGTGATGCTGTCCTCGGCCTTCATGTCGTCGAGGTGCGCGAGGACGATACGCAATGTCTCCTTGGCACTTGGCCGTTTGGAAGCACCTGGCCGCTTGGAAGCATTTGGCCGTTGCGGCGCCTTGCGGCGCTTGGAGACGGCTTCGGACGAACGACGGGTCGTCCGCGAGAGTGCATGCGTGGCCAGGGCTGGTTATCCTTTCGGTTTGTTGCGCGCGCTGCGAAGTTTTGCCCGGTTCGGGCGGCTTCGTACGCAAGATAGCTATTTCGCGCGTTTTTTTCCACCCTTGCGGGTGCCGCTTTTGGCGGCTGTTTTGCCGGCAGCGCCGCTGCGGCGGCGGAGCGCGCGCAATGCGGTCGAGGATAGCGGAGATTTGAGCCCGTGCAGGAAGGCCCAGGCCGGTGCGCGGCGGTCGGGCAGGGTGACGGCATCGTGTTCCGGGATGCGGGCGCGGCTGAGCGCCTGGCCAGCCGGGCTTGCCGAGGCATACAGGCTCGGACCGAGGCGATCGACCACCACGATCGGCACCGACTTCGCTATGCCGCGCCAATTCTGCCAGCGGTGAAAGCTGCGCAGATTGTCCGCGCCCATGATCCAGACGAAGCGGACCCGCGGGAAGCGGGCGAGCAGCCACGAGATCGTGTCGTAGGTGTATTTGGTGTTGATGACGGCTTCGAGTCCGGTCACGTCGATGCGCGGATGATTGGTCAGCTTGCGGGCGGCGGCGATGCGCTGCGCCAGTGGGGCAAGACCGCGGGTGTTCTTGAGCGGATTGCCCGGCGTGACCAGCCACCAGACGCGATCGAGTTTGAGCCGCTTGAGCGTCAACAGGCTGGCGCCCAGGTGTGCCATGTGCGGCGGATCGAAGGTACCGCCGAACAGGCCGATCCTCATGCCGGGCGCGCTGGGGGTCAGGTGGCGCTCGGTGCGGGCTTTTGTTTGTTCGGTCACGGCCTGGTCTGACCGTTTCCGTGGATGCGGTATTTGAACGTTGTCAGTTGATCCACGCCAACAGGTCCGCGCGCATGCAGCCGGCCGGTGGCGATGCCGATCTCGGCGCCGAAGCCGAATTCGCCGCCGTCGGCGAACTGGGTCGAGGCGTTGTGCAGCACGATCGCCGAGTCGACCTCGCGCAGGAACTTGTCGGCGGCGGACTTGTCCTCGGTCACGATGGCGTCGGTGTGCTGCGAGCCGTAGCGCTCGATATGGGCGACGGCGGCGGCGACGCCGTCAACAACGCCGGCGGCAATGATGGCGTCGAGATATTCCGTGCCCCAATCCTCCTCGCTGGCCGGCTTGACGCGGCTGTCGACCGCTTGCGTCGCCTTGTCGCCACGCACCTCGCAGCCGGCATCGATCAGCATCTCGACCAGCGGCTTGAGATGCGTCGCGGCGGCGGCGCGATCGACCAGCAGTGTCTCGGCGGCGCCGCACACGCCGGGGCGCCGCATCTTGGCGTTGAGCACGATCTGTTTGGCCATGGCAAGCGAAGCCGCCTTGTCGACATAGACATGGCAGACGCCTTCCAGATGCGCGAACACCGGCACGCGCGCCTCAGACTGCACGCGCGCCACCAGGCTCTTGCCGCCGCGCGGCACGACGACGTCGATATTGCCGTCGAGCCCGCCCAGCATCAGCCCGACCGCGGCTCGGTCGCGGGTGGGGACGAGCTGGATGGCCGCCTCGGGTAGCCCCGTCTCGCGCAGGCCCTGCGTGAGAGCGGCGACGATGGCGCGGCTCGAGCGCAAACTGTCGGAGCCGCCGCGCAGGATCGCGGCATTGCCCGACTTCAGGCACAGCGCGCCGGCATCGGCGGTGACGTTGGGCCGGCTCTCATAGACGATGCCGATGACGCCGAGCGGCACGCGCACCCGTTCGATGGTCATGCCGTTCGGCCGCGTCCAGGATTCAGTGACGGCACCGACCGGGTCTTTGAGCGCGCGCACCGCCTCGATACCGGCGGCCATGGCCTCCACCCGGGCATCGTTCAGCGTCAAGCGGTCGAGGAAGGCGCCGGTAAGTCCACCGCTGCGCGCCTCGGCGAGGTCTTCGACATTGGCGGCCAGGATTGCGGTCTTTTGCGCCCGCACCATAGCGGCCATGCGTTCCAGCGCCCGGTCTTTCTGCCCCGGCTCGGCCAGCGCCAGCCGACGGGCAGCCGCACGGGCGCCGCGGCCGATCTCGCCCATCGCGGCGGCCAGATTGGCGGCGGCTAAATCGCCTGTTCCTTCAACACTTTTCAGCGGGGCGGTCATCGGTTTCGGCCGGTCCAAGACCCTGAACGGGTGGTTTTCCTATCACGTCGGGGTTCGCCCGGCGAGGTAGGCCGGGGCGGCGCAATGCAGCCCCTTCGGCTGGGGATAGCGTGGATAACTGGCCCGAAATGGCAACTCTTCACTGGACCTACACATTGGGAAGGCAGGGTTGCGGTGTTTACGGAGGGGTGAAGGCCCTCCAGGAGGATGTCATGGCGTACAGTTTAAGTCGGTTGCCCAGCCGGTTCCCGGTCGGCACCAAGTTCGTGATCGAAGGCCGCCGCGGTCAGGTTTTCAGCCGCTATCTGGAGTTTCCGGACGGGACCTGCATCCGGCTTCCGAAGCGGACGAGCAAGCGCGAAGCCCCCGCCACGCGCCGCCGCAGCCGCCGATAGGGTCACTGGCCGAGTTGCGCGGGGGTAGGTCGGCCAATGGCCGACGTGGCGCCCAAACGAAAACCCCAGCCTCCGGTGGGCTGGGGTTGACGGGCGATCGGTCAATCGCCTTTTGCCTCAAGAAATCATGGTCGCACGCGTCATACTGGGACAACGCCGGTTCCTTCCGCGGGTTCCCGCGCCGGTCGCGCTACTCTCCGCCCAACACCAGGTCGTCGCGATGGATCATCTCGGTGCGGCCGGTGAAGCCCAGGATCGTGTGCACGTCGGCCGATGACCGACCCTTTATCTTGTCGGCGTCCTCCGCGTCATAGGCGATCAGCCCGCGGCCGATTTCGTGACCGTCCGGCCCGCGCACCAGTACCGCATCGCCGCGCCCGAAGGCGCCCTCGACCCTGACCACGCCGGCCGGCAGCAGGCTTTTGCCGCCGCGCAGTGCCTTGACCGCGCCGGCGTCGATGATGAGCGCGCCACGCGGTTCGAGCGAGCCGGCAATCCATTTCTTGCGCGCGGTCACCGGATTGGCCGGCGTCAGGAACCAGGTGCAGGGCGCGCCCCGCGCTATCGCCTGCAACGGATGCGGCACGCGGCCGGAGGCGATCACCATATGGGTGCCGGCCGTGGTGGCGATCTTGCCGGCCTCGATCTTGGTCAGCATGCCGCCTTTCGCGAATTGCGATTCCGACGCGCCCGCCATCGCTTC
>JACQDO010000187.1 GCA_016201085.1 Hyphomicrobiales bacterium
AACAAAACGACCTGCTGACCCAGACCGGGCCGGGAACCCCGGCCGGCCGGCTGTTCCGCAGCTATTGGCTTCCGGCGCTGCTGGCGAGCGAGCTCGCCGACAACGACTGTCCGCCGGTACGCGTGAAGTTGCTGTCCGAACGGTTGATAGCATTCCGCGACAGCCAAGGCCGCTTGGGCCTGATCGACGAATTCTGCGCTCACCGCGGCGTGTCGCTGTGGTTCGGCCGCAACGAGCAGGACGGTCTACGTTGCCCCTACCACGGCTGGAAATACGACCACACCGGCCAGTGCATCGAGGTGCCGTCCGAACCGATCGAAAGCGGCTTCTGCAACAAGATCAAGCTGAAATCCTATCCGCTGGTCGAACGCGGCGGCGTGCTGTGGACCTATATGGGACCGCTCGATAAAAAACCGCCGCTGCCGGAATGGGAATTCGCGCTGGTGCCGGCCGAGCAGTGCTTCATGTCGAAGCGAATCCAGGAGTCGAATTGGTTGCAAGCCCTGGAAGGCGGCATCGACTCCAGCCATGTCTCGTTCCTGCATCGCGGCGATCTGGATTCCGATCCGTTGTTCCGCGGCGCCAAGGCCAATCAATACAATCTGCGCGACTCCAGACCCGTGTTCGAAGTGGTCGAGAGCGCCGGCGGGCTCTATATCGGCGCGCGTCGCGACGCCGAAAACGGCAATTACTATTGGCGCATCACGCAATGGGTGATGCCTTCGTTCACCATGATCCCGCCGCGCGGAAATCACCCGGTGCATGGCCATTTCTGGGTTCCCATCGATGACGAAAATTGCTGGACCTGGAGTTTCGATTACCGGCCGGACCGCGCGTTAACCAAAGACGAGTTGCAGGCCATGCGCGAAGGCAAGGGCATCCATGTCAAATACCAGCCCGGCACGTTCCGGCCCCTTGCCAACAAGGACAACGACTATCTTATCGATCGCGCCAGGCAGAAGGCCGGCAAAACCTTCAGCGGAGTCGAAGGCATCGCCATGCAGGATGCGTCGCTGCAAGAAAGCATGGGGCCGGTGGTCGATCGCACCAAGGAGAACCTGGTTTCCACCGACAACGGCATCATCATGGCGCGCCACCGCTTGTTGCGGGCGGTCAAGGCGCTGATGGACAAGGACGTGCCGCCGCCCGGCATCGATCTCGCGCATCAGCACGTGCGATCCGCCGCAGTCGTGCTAGCGCCTGACCGGCCGTTCATGGAGGCGGCGAAGGAAGCGCTGTCGGTGCGCGCGGACGTGGCACATGCTTCGGTTTGAGCCTGGGGTCATGAGCGAATCGGCGAGCGCGACGAGTGCCGCGGAGGCGCGCTTTCGCATCGACGACGCGAATTCGCGACCGCGCGCTATCAAAGTGATCGCACTCGACCGGCCGAGCGAAGCTGTCGTGAAACGTCTTGCACAACTGTCTTGGGCAAGCGCGACGTTCTTGACGGCGGTCGCGAGCGTGCCACGCGCCGGCGAGCGCTTTTCCGTACAGGGCTGGCTCGGCGATCTCGCCGGCCATACCAAGGATCTCATCGGCGAAATCGACAGCGCCGACCTGGTGGTGATGGTCGCGACCGGGGGAGAGAATGTGCAGGTCGCCTCGATCATCGGCGAAGCCTGCAGCTTGAAG
This sequence comes from Hyphomicrobiales bacterium, assembly GCA_016201085.1. Classification (GTDB taxonomy): domain Bacteria; phylum Pseudomonadota; class Alphaproteobacteria; order Rhizobiales; family Xanthobacteraceae; genus Pseudolabrys. The sequence continues at coordinate 1,633 of JACQDO010000187.1, forward strand.
CGTGTCATGACAACGGCGCTGGTGCTTGGCGCCACGTCGATATCCGACGCGGCGCTGTCGCAGACGCTGGCTCAGTTGCGGCCCTGGGCTCTGATGCTGGTTATCGCCAGCGCCGAGGAATACATCGCCGACATGCTGGCCGCGCTGCGCGCCTAGCGCGACGCACGCGCGGACAGACTGCTAGCGCCAGTCGGCCGCTCGGCGCAGTTCCTTTTCGTTGATCAGCGTGAGCGAACGACGGTTGATTTCGACCAGCCCGGCCCGCTGAAACTCGCCCAGCACCTTGCTGACATGGACTGGGGTCAGTCCCGTGGCGTCCGCGATGTGGCGCTGACGCAGGGGAAACTCCATTGTCTGGCCGCTCACCATATTCCGCTTGGCGAGTCTTTCCGCCAGACTCAGGATCAAGCGGGCAATTCGTTCGTCGGCGGTCCGGCGACCGAGATCGAGCGCCAACTGATCGGCCTGCGTTCTTTCTTCGACCCAGGTCTTCGAGAGCTTTTCCAGCAGTTGAGGACGCTGGAATAGATAAGCCTTGAGGTCGTTACGAGTGAATTTGCGGCAGGTCACGTCCGTGATGGCTTCGACGGTGCGACCGGACATCGGCTCTAACAAACACGCGGTGGAGACCAGGTCGCCCGGCAGAAGGAATGAGAGGATCTGCCGGCGGCCGTCCAGCAATGTGACCGAAGACGCTGCCCAGCCCCGGCATATGATCGGGATGAAGTCCGACCATTCTTTAGGATGACAAATCGTGCGCCGCGCCGGAATAATGTGATTGGACGAGGTGACCGGCACCGTGCCGGCAATCCAATCCGCTTCCGACCCAATCATTCTCATTCCCGCGCACAGGGTCATGTCGTGAGCGGGACAAATGGAACAAGAGAGGGCGCATCCGAGCGTATCGGCCTCGACGCCTCGGTGCGGCGCTCTTTGATGATCCGTCAATGGCCGATGGTCGACACGTGGGGTTTCGGCGACGGCAATCTCAGTGGGGAAATCGGGGCGCGCTATCGCCAATTCATCCTGAGTTTGTTTGTTCGCTAATTTTTGAATGGCGAAGCTTGTCAAGTTCCACTTCCCTTCGAGGCGCGCCGGCATCCGCCAACGCATCTCTGAGATCGATCACGAGCCTTTGGCCCCTTAACGCGGTGGGTTACTTGCCTGCACTTGAACTAAAAAAATTTCACTTCGGACATCGACCGTGAATCATTCAAGTATGGTTCACTATTTCACTGATTCCGCAAAGTAATATTTCAATAGAGCATTCTGCCGTTAGGTTTCCCGTTACCGCTTAACTTCGCACAACTTACAATATACGATACGCGATGGCTGTGCTTTCAATATGTTCAACGCCTGGCTGCAACGCGCACGCGTTTATACAACGAAAAAGTTATCCTACCATTTTATGCCTTTGCAAAATTGAGCTAAGTCAAACAGCGCATGGTACGCAAGCACCGTTCATGTCTTGCTGGAGTACCGCGAACGATTCGCCGAATGTTATCGTAGATTATCATTTTGCAATAACTGAATAGTTAACCGCAGCTTAGCCAAAATCATCAATATTCTTCGGCGAATAAATCTTTAAATGGCGCAAGATGTTGGATCGGACAGATCAGGTTAACGGCGAGCGGCGGATGCGCGCCATTGCCGGTTTGCACCCATTAACAGCAACACGCCGAATAGCGCGCTTTTAGGCCGCGGAATGAAAAATCCCACCGTCAACCTGCGCGATTTGGTCATCCTGGTGGCCGATCCAAATGCCTATGCACGCCGGATCACAAATGGAATCCTGCGCGGTTTCGGTGCCAATAAAGTGCTCGAAGTGGAACAGACATTGAGCCTGTTCCAGGTTCTTAGCGGCCAGAAAATCGATATCCTGTTGTGCTATACGCGGCTGCCTCCGCACGGCGGGCTCATGCTCACGCGCACGATTCGCCGCAATTCAAATAATGAAAATCGCACGATCCCTATTTTGCTCATGTCCAGCGACACGGGCGAATCGACGATCAAAAATGCACGCGATGCCGGCGCCAATATTGTAGTGGCAAAGCCGATGTCGCCGAAAAGCCTATACGACCGTTTGGCCTGGATCGCCTTCAATCCACGCCCATTCATCGATACGGCAACCTATTTCGGACCGGATCGGCGCTTCAAGATCGAAGGCTATCCAGGCGGAGTCGGCCGCCGCAAAGGCGATAAGCAGGTGGAGGTTGCGGAAGAAGTCGGGCCCGGCCTCGCGCAAGACGATATCGACAATCTTTTCAGCGCTGCCCGCAAAGGACAACCTGATGCCTAACGACGCTAAACACGAAGCAACTATCTTCTATGCCGATAACCGCTTCGAGAGGATGGCGCGTCGCCAGGGCGGCATGGAGCGCGATCAGGCCCTGGAAAAAGCCCAGGCCCATATCGAAGAACTCAAGTCGGATTTCATCGAATGGCTTGATCAGGAAATGCAGGATCTCCGGACCGCCCTTTCCCAACTGGAAGGCCATCCCGGCGACAAGCCATATCTTGACCGCGCTTATCAAAGCTGCGCGCACCTGCACGATGTTGGCGCAACCATGGGCTTCGAACTCGTCACATTCGTCGCGA
>JACQDO010000167.1 GCA_016201085.1 Hyphomicrobiales bacterium
CTAGCACCGGCTTGAGGTCAAGCGATCGCGCCGGATCGCCGTGGTCGTGGTGGATGACGATCATGTCCTTGTATGCCGGCTTGCTCAGCTCGTCGTAGAAGGCGGTCGTCTCCGGCGAGCGTGTGACGTAGTAGAGTCGGAAGCGCTTTCCTTCCGCCTGCACCTGGCGGATCATCGCCATGATCGGCGTTATGCCGATGCCGCCGGCGATGAACAGGAAATCCTGTGCACGCTGCGGCAAGGCGAAATCGTTGACCGGTGCGGTCACCAGCAGTTCGTCGCCCGGCTTGGCGCGGTCGATCAAGGTGCTGGAGCCGCCGCGGCCGGCGACCTCGCGCTTGACCGCGACCTGATAACGATCGCGCTCGGCCGGATCGTTGCACAGCGAATATTTGCGCAACATGCCGTTCGGCACGCGCACCGTGATATGAGCGCCGGCGGAGAATTGCGGCAGCGGATTGCCACCGCTATCGCGGAATTCCAGCAGATGGATGCCATCGGCGATCGGGTCGTTACGCGTCACGCGCAACGGCATCATCTGCGGCTGGTCGATTGCGGTCATTTCGTCTCCGGTGGAACCTAGGTGCGCTGCACAACAGGTGGCAATTTTGCGCATCGACGGCAAGTGGGAATTTGGACTAGTCTTACACGTTAGAAGGCTAATTATATTCCGCCAAGGGCGGCTATAGTTTAGCCCGCGCTGCACGGTGGAGGCCACAACCGCGATACGAGGTGGAGAATAAGCAATATCCGATCAGAATACGGTGCATGATGAGCTAATGGTAATACTGATAACGCCAGAGGGAGGATACCATGACGACAATAAGATGGGGCTGCGCGACCGCCGCCTTGGGACTTGCATTGATGGCGAATGCGGCTGCTGCCGAGGATACGCTCAAGCTTGCGGTCGGCCAGCGCGGCAATTGGGACACCTCGATTTCGGAAGTCGGCCAGCTCGCCGGCATCTTCAAGAAGCACGGCCTGAAGCTGGAGATCGTCTACACCCAGGGCGCCGGTGAGACTCAGCAAGCGGTGATCTCCGGTAGCGTCGACCTTGGCATCGCCGCAGGCGTGATGGGCGTGCTGGGCGCCTATTCCAAGGGTGCGCCGGTGCGCGTGATCGGCGCGGAGACCACCGGCGCCGGCGACCTTTACTGGTACGTGAAAGCGGATTCGCCGATCAAGTCGCTGAAGGACACCGACGGCAAAATCCTCGGCTACTCGACCAACGGCTCGTCCACCCACGGCATCGTCACCGCCTTCATGCAGCAGTACCAGCTCAAGGCCAAGCCGACCGCGCTGGGCGGACCGGCGGCGAACTTGACGGCGGTGATGTCGGGCCAGGTCGATGTCGGCTGGGCGGCGCCGCCGTTCGGCCTCGATCAGCTCGACGCTAAGCAGATCAGGATCATCGCCACCGGCAACGACGCGGCGGCCTTCAAGGGACAGACGGTGCGGCTGAACATCGTCAATGCCAATTACTTGCAGACGCATAAGGACGTTGTCGCCTCGCGAAACGGTGAATTACTTGTACACCGATCCGAATGCGCTCAAAGTTTATTCGGACTGGCTCAAGATCAGCGAGGCCAAGGCCAAACGCACGCGCGACGACTTTTTCCCGCGGCCGTCGGTCGAGCCGGATAAGATCATCGGGCTCGATGTCATCGTTAAGGATGCGGTGGCTTTGAAGTTCACCGCGACGCAATTGACCAAGGAACAGCTCGCCGAGCTGATTCAGATTCCGCCGCGTTGATCCAAAATGCCGGCGCGCGATCAGCGCGCGCCGGTGCTCACGCGCTCGATCGGCATCGGCCTGGGATTGGCTGCCAGCGCCGGCGGCGGCGCCGGTTCCGCCATGACCGCGGCATAGGCGTCGGCAAGGCCCGCCCCGAACATGATGTCGTGGCCCTTGGGGCCGAGATCCTTGGCGGTGGCCTGTAGAATGCGGCGCACCTGGTCGGGCGTGAGGTCGCTCCGGCGCTCGAGCATCAGCGCGACAATGCCGCTCACCTCGGCCGCGGAATAAGAGGTGCCGGAGGACACCTCGTAGCCGCCGTCCGTGATCGCCACCAGGAGCTGCGCGCCCGGCGCGGCGACGGCGATATGGCGGCCGCGGTTCGATTGTTCGAACAGCTTGTCGTCGGCATCGGTGGCGCTCACCGCAATCACGTTCGCATCGGCGGCGGGATAGAGCGGCGGCGATTTCGCGCCGGCATTGCCCGCCGCCGCCACCAGCACGATGCCCTTCTTGCGCGCGGCTTCCAGACTGCGATGTACTGCGGGATCGTTGGGGCCGGCAAAACTCATATTGATGACGCGCGCGCCATTGGCCGCCGCCCAGTCAAGGCTCTTGAGGATGCTGAAGGTATTGCCCTCGGCGCCGGTTCCGGCCGGGTCGAAGGCGCGGATGGCGAGAATCTGCGCGCGCGGCGCCGCGCCCAGCAGCTTGCCGCGCGCCGCGATCAGTCCGGCGATGGCGGTGCCGTGCTTGTGCGGCGAAGCCTTCGTCGCGAGCGCGTCATAGCTCTGCACGACCGCGCCGGCCAGATCCGGATGCGCGGCGTCGATCCCGGAGTCGATCACGGCCACCAATATGCGATCGCCGCTGGCGAGCGCGTGCGCCTGCGGCAGCCGCAGCTTGGCGAGTTCGTATTGCGCCGGATCGCCTTCCGGCTTGATTTCGGTTGACGGTGTTTCGCTGGTCTTGGCTTCGTTCTGCTGAGCCATGAACAGATAATTCGGCTGCGCCGAGGCCACCGCGCGATCGCCTTCGACCGCGCGCACCACGCTGGCCACTGAGCGCCGGTCGGGGATCCGCCAGCGATAGAAGGTGGTGCCGGTCAATTGGAAGCTCTGCTGCTCGAGGCGTTCCAGCCGGAAGCGGCGTTGCAGCGCGTCGACGGTCTGTGGGCTGACCGAGTTGGAAAGCTCCATCACGACTTCGTCCGGCACCAGCCGGGATTCGCTGGCGGGCGGCGCGCCGCTCGGGCCGCGGCGGTTGGTAAGTTGCGGCCGCAGATCGCGCGGCCCTTCGATGATTCTACCGTCATCGATAAACACATCGCCGCGCGAGGGGCCCGTCTGGGGAAGCGTCATCAGCACGCCGGGTACGGCCACGCCCCAGCCGAAGCCGCCGCGATAACCGCCGCCTTGGTATCCGCCGCGATAGCCGCCTTGATAACCGCCGCGCGTCGGGGTCACGGCTATACTAGTCGTCGGGCCGCGCGTTTGGCCGGTGCCGATTTTGGGCGTCTGGTTGCGCAGCTTGACGGCGCCGATATTGCTCAACTGACCGCGCGGTTGACTGGATTTGACGTCGAACGAAGGACCGCGGCCGGAGGACTTCTGCGCGAAAGCAAAGTTACCCGCGGCAAACGTCAGGCTCGCCACCGCGGCAAGGCAGAGCAGGGTACTTCGTTGCACGCGCATGAATCGCATCTCCGCTGACGTCGCTCCGGTCTATTCGGTCGTGGCGATGAAGGTGACGACCTTGTCCGCTTGCAGCTTCTTGACGATGGTCGCGAGTTCGTCCTTCGGCAGCCCGGTCACCGCGACGCGCACCTTATACAGCCCGCCGGCCATCGGCCCCGAGGCGATTGACAGCTTGTTGGCGGCGAGAAACTTGGTGACGTCATCCTGGGTGGCCTGCGGCGCGAAACGGATGAGGGTGAAAGCGCCGACGCCGGGATCGGTGCTCGGCGCCGAGGCAGTCTCGAAACCGCTGGTCGAGGTTTCCTTCAGCATCACGCCGGCGATAAATCCCGCCTGCAGTAGGATGGCGAGCACGGCGGCGCCGCCGGCGTAAGCCAGCGTGCGCGGGCTGAAGCTGGCGAGGAATTCCGCGACGCGGGCGCCGATATTGAGCGACACCGCCGGCTTGCGCGCCGGCTCGGCATCGATCTTGGCGAACAGCTTTTCCATGGCGCGCGCGGACGGCGCGCCCAGCGTCTCGTTGAGGTGAATGGTTTCGCCCAGCTCATCGCGCACCAGCGCGTAGCGGCGGGCAAGCTCGGGGTCCTGCGCCAGGGCTTCCTCGACGCGACGGGCATCGTTACGGCTCAACGTGCCGGCAGCGTGCCACGGCAGCAGCTCTTCGATCTCGCTGTGCGCTTCTTTGTTTTTCGTGTTCATGGCCAACCTCGATCGATTCCCTGCTCCTTGAGGAGCTCCGATAATTTCTTGCGCGCGTAGAACATGCGCGTCTTCACGGTCGCTTCCGGGATGCCGACGATGCCGGCCACTTCCTCCACCGATTTCTCGTGGTAGTACACGAGGTCGATGATCTCCCGGTGCTCCGCCGACAATGCGGTCAGGCATTGCCGCAACAGCGCGCCCTTGTCCTTCTTGGCGAGAGTGGTTTCCGGATCGTCCGATTGATCCTCGATCCGCTCCGCCGTCTCTTCGTCCAGTTCCTCCTCCGGCCGTTTACGCAGCACCGAAAGAGCCTTGAAGCGCGCGATGCTCAACATCCAGGTGGAGACTTGCGAGCGTCCCTCGAACTTCCCGGCTTGCCGCCAGATGTCGAGGAACACCTCACTGATCAAGTCCTCCGCCGTCGCTTCGTTGCGCACCAGACGCAGCACGAACCGGTACACACGAACATGGTGCCGGGCGAACAGCACCTGCATCGCGAGCCGGTCACCCCCTGCGATCCTTGCGATCAGAACTTCATCCGAAGTCGTTTGCATCGCAGGTCAATCGGCTCATGGGTTAAGTCGTTCGGGATGACGGCTAGGTTCAAGCGGAATCGAAGAAATTTGCCTCAAGCCCGCCTGGCCAGAGGCGGGTGGCGCTAGGTTGCCCTGTTCGGGTTCCTGTGGGCAAGCGGAGGCCGGTTAAACCCCCATTTTTATGAGACTTCTTGCCTAAAAATGCGTCTCCGGCGGCGTCCGGCCCGTCTTTTCTTCGCCAGTCCCCCTCATTCCAGCCCTGCGCCCTTGAACCTCTCCTGGGGGCGCCGCGACCCATGTCCAGGATGTGAGACGCACATCCCTCAAACAGGAGAGACGCCATGACCCGCAAGTTGACCCTCGCTCTCGCCGCCGCCGCCGCCCTCGGCGCCGCCGCGCTCACCCCGACCGCCGCCTCCGCTTGGCATCCGCACGGCCATCACCACCACTTCCGTGGCGGTTTCGGATTCGGCTTCGGCCCGACCTATATCGCCGGTCCGGACTGCTACCTCGTCAAGCGCACCTTCGAACGCCGCGATGGCAGCATCGGCGTCCGTTACGTCAGAATCTGCGATTGATCGGTTGTCATGGACTGCCGATAGCCCCGGCCTCGTAAGGTGAAGCCGGGGTTTTCCCTTTTGAATCTTGTTATGCTGGCGGGCGTCACGGCGACCAACAGGACACGCCATGCTCACCGGCTTCACGCGCAGCGAGATCAAAACCTCCGGCGCGCGCATCGTCACCGTCACCGGCGGCAGCGGTCCGCCGCTGCTGCTGATGCACGGCAATCCGTTCACGCATCTGTCGTGGCTGAAAGTGGCGCCGACGTTGGCGCGCGAGTTTAGCGTGGTCGCCACCGATCTGCGCGGCTATGGCGATTCGGAAAAGCCGCCGGGCGGCGACGACCATTCCGGCTATTCGTTCCGCGCCATGGCGCAGGACCAGGCCGAGGTGATGGCGGCGCTCGGCTACGACAGATTCATGGTCGCCGGTCATGACCGTGGCGCGCGCGTGCTGCACCGCATGTGTCTCGACCATCCTGGCCGAGTCATGCGTGCGGCCATTCTCGACATCGTCCCGCAACATCATCTCTACAACAATATCAACAAACAGTGGGCGACCTTCTCCTGGCACTGGTTCTTCAATATCCAGCCGGCGCCGCTGCCGGAGAAGATGATGGGTGCCGATCCCGATTGGTTCATCGAGAAGAAGCTGGCGAAGACCAAGCAGGGCCTGTCGTTCTTCGATCCGGCCGCGCTCGCCGAATACAAGCGCTGCTTCCGCAATCCGGAAACCATCCACGCCATCTGCGAGGACTATCGTGCCGGGGCGAGCATCGATCTCGAGCACGACGAGAAGGACTTCAAGGCCGGCCGCAAGATCGAATGCCCGGTGTTGCTGTTGTGGGGCGCTACCGGCGGCGTGGGGCGCAATCACAATCCAGGGCCGGCCGAGATATGGAAGAGCTACGCGGCGAATATCGTCGGCGCCAAGGCCGTCGCCAGCGGACATTATCTGTCCGAAGAAGCGCCGGAGGAGACTGCCGCCGCGCTGCGCGAATTTTTCGCCGGCAAGTGAGGGCCTTGACGCACCGCAAATTGCGGATGACGCTGACGCAACCGAATTGCGCCATATAGAGCGCGAGCATTTTAGGGAGCGATCATGTCCAATTCATCGCGCATGGTTATTGCGGCCGCGCTGTTGTGCAGCACACTGCCGGCCTGGAGCCAGGAACTGCCGGAGGGCAAGGGCAAGGAATTGGCGCTGGCCCATTGCAGCAGTTGCCACACATTGGTGAGCCGCGTCGGCGGCGGCTATACGCCGGAGGGCTGGCGCACCGTCATGCGCATGATGGCCAATCACGGCGTGGCCGTGCCGGCGGATCAGGTCGCCCCACTCACCGAATATCTCAGCAAGAATTTTCCGGTAAAGCCAAAGCCCGCCGGCGTGGTGATCGCGGGGCCCGCCACCATCGCGATCAAAGCTTGGCAAGTGGCGACGCCCGGCTCGCGCCCGCACGATCCGCTGGCGGCGCGCGACGGCTCGCTCTGGTACACCGGCCAGATGGCCAATGTGCTGGGCCGGCTCGATCCCAAGACCGGAAAGATCAAAGAATACAAGCTCAAGACCGCGCATTCGGGGCCGCATGGCCTTACCGAGGATAAAGACGGCAACATCTGGTACACCGGCAATACCGGATCGCTGATCGGCAAGCTCAATCCGAAGACGGGCGCCGTCACCGAATACAAGACGCCGGAGCCGGGCGACCCGCATACGCTGCTGTTCGATAAAAGCGGCATTCTGTGGTTCACCATGCAGAACGCCAACCGCATCGGCCGGCTCGATCCGAAGAGCGGCGAGATCAAGCTGCTGACGCCGCCGACGGCGAAGGCGCGCCCCTACGGCATGGCGTTCGATTCAAAAGGCACGCTGTTCGTCGTCGAGTTCGGCGCCAACAAGATCGCGAGCGTCGATCCCCAGACGCTGGCGATCCGCGAATACCCGTTGCCGGACGCGGCCTCGCGCCCGCGCCGCATCGCCATCACCGGCGACGATATCGTCTGGTATGCCGATTTCTCGCGCGGCTATCTCGGCCGTCTCGATCCGGCCACCGGCAAGGTGAGCGAGTGGCAGAGCCCGAGCGGGCCGAAGTCGCAGCCCTACGGCATTTCGGCGATCAACGACGTCATCTGGTTCAGCGAGTCCGGCCCGATCCCGAATACCGTGGTGCGCTTCGATCCCAAGACGGCGAAATTCCAGTCCTGGGCCATCCCGGGCGGCGGCTATATCGTGCGCAACACCTCGGTCACGCGCGACGGCAATTTCGTGCTGGCCAACAGCCTGATGAACAGCATCACGCTGGTTACCATCAAGAAGTGAGCCGTGGCATCGCGGCGCGCGCCGCTCATGCCGAAAGCGGCGCCGGCGCGGCGAGGAAATTGCGCAGCGCGTAATAAAGCAAATGCCGGTTCTTGCTGTAGCCCGCGCTGTGCGCGGTCTGCGGCAGGATCACGAACTGGCGGTCGCCGTTCGGCAGTTGCCGGTAGAAGTCGAGCAGATCGTCGTTGGTCGAATTGCCGTCGAACTGGCCGCGCAGCATCAGCACCGGCGACAAAATCTTTTTGGGGTCGACGATCGGCAGGTTTGCCGCCATATCGATATAGGTGCCGCTCGGAATCTGATCGCCGAATTTCATCTCGTCGGCAATGAGCGCCGCTGTCATCGCCGGGTCGTAATATTCCGGATGGCCGTCGCGCGTGAAGATCGAGCCGATCATGGCGGCGTCGCGCTTGCGGCGCGGGCTGGCGCGCAGTTCCTCGATCCGCTTGCGCCGCCGTTCGATCTCGGCCGCGCCGTTGCCCTTGTAGGTGAAGGCGCACAGCATCAGCCGTCCGACGTACTCGGGCTGTGCCTGCGCATAGGCGGCGGCGCGGATGCCGCCGGACGAGGTGCCGTAGAAATGCGCTTTTTGCTGTCCGGTTTCCTTCAGTACGACCGGTATCGCGGCCTTGAGATCCTCGACGCCGCTGGCCATGTCGGAATTGTTGCCGGAGGAGCCGGAGCGGCCGTAGCCGTCATGGTCCATGGTCCAGACGTCGTAGCCGTAGCGCGCCAGCACGTTCATCAGCGAGTATTCGCCCTTGCCGGGCACGCTAAGGTCATAGGAGGAGCGCGCCGAGTTCGACGAGCCGTGCACCAGGAACACGACCGGCAGCGCCGCCTCGCCCCGCTTGGGTGCGCCGACGCGCTTGCGCCACAGGTTGAGCTTCACCACGCCTTTATTGGTCCAATATTCCGCGCTCCATATGTTCGCGGCCGACGCCGGGGTTACAATGCCGGACAAGAGCCCGGCGCCGGCGCCTACACCGGCGGCCTTAAGCAGGGTCCGGCGGGGCAGGGTGAGGGGCTCGGGATGCTTCGGTTTGTGCATGGCGCGTCATCTCCCTGGGGGCCCGGGATTATGCGTCCCGGTTCGCTGCCACGTTAACGCCCATGGCCGATTTTGCGGCAGGTTAACACGCCAGTCCACTCGCGCGAAGGTGTGAGTTCTGCTAGTGGGGTCGGCAAGCACTGCCGTGCCGGAGGAAAGATGCTCAAGTCGTTGCGTGCCGTGGCACGTTTTTTCCAGAACACGATCGGCTGGAATCGCATCGGCGTGCTGCTCAGCCTCACCATCATCGCCGTGGCGCTGGTGGTGCTGTATCGCATGCTGCGCGACATCAATGTCGATGAGGTCATAAAGGCGCTGCGGGCGACCGGCTGGCATCATATCGGCGCCGCCGCCGCCTTCGTCGCCGCCGGCTATTTCACATTGACGTTCTACGATTTGTTCGCTTTGCGCACGATCGGGCGCGGCGAAATTCCCTATCGCGTCGCCGCACTGGCGGGTTTCACCAGTTATTCGATCGGCCACAATATCGGCGCCACCGTGTTCACCGGCGGCGCGGTGCGCTACCGCATTTATTCGGCCTATGGTCTTAACGCCGTCGAGGTGGCCAAGATCTGCTTCGTGGCGGGCTTAACCTTCTGGCTCGGCAATGCCACGGTGCTCGGCCTCGGCATCGCCTATCACCCGGAAGCCGCGGGATTGATCGATCAACTGCCACCCGCGTTCAACCGCGGCCTGGCGGTCGCGATCTTGGCCATTTTGGCCAGCTATGTCGGCTGGGTATGGAGCGCGCCGCGCGAGATCGGGCGTCGCGAATGGAACGTGCATTTGCCGAGCGGACCGTCCACGCTGCTGCAGATCGGTATCGGCATTCTCGATCTCGCCAGCTGCGCGCTCGCCATGTACATGCTGCTGCCGTCCGAGCCGAATATCGGCTTCGTGACGCTGGCGGTGGTGTTCGTCTCGGCGACCCTGCTCGGTTTCGCCAGCCATGCGCCCGGCGGTCTCGGCGTGTTCGACGCCGCCATGCTGGTGGCCCTGTGGCAATTCGACAAGGAATCGGTGCTGGCCGGGCTGTTGCTGTTCCGCGTGCTCTATTATCTGGTGCCGTTCGCGTTTGCGCTGGTCATCCTGGGCGTGCGCGAAATATGGCTCAACATCCACGGCGCACGGCGCAAAGCGGAACTGACGGCGGTGACCTCGGTGACCGCGCCAATCCGTAGCGAGATCGAAGCCGAGAAAACCAACGCCCGTTAACCCATGGCGACAGAAGAGCAACGTCGCGACAGTTGGCCGAACCGGCTGCGTGGTGCCGTGCGCGTATTGCTCGGTCGCACCGATATCGCCGCCGCAGCCGGCGGCGCGTTGCCGGCGATCGATCGTGCACGCACGCACCCGCAAGGCCCGCTGATCGAAGCGCTGATCGGCGGCCTGCCGGGTGCGGCGATCGTGCTCGACCGCGACGGCGGGGTGATCGCGTTCAACGAGATGGCGACCTCGATCGCGCCGGCCTTGCGTCGCGGCGAACCGGCGCTGATCGCCTTGCGCATGCCGGAGCTGGTCGACGCGATCCGCCGCGCCGGCAAGCGACGCGAGCCGCAGCGGGTGGAATTCATCGAGCGCGTGCCGCGCGACCGCTGGTTCGAGGCCTTCGTGACGCCGGTGCGGCTGGCCGCTGGCGGCGACGCTCACTCCGACATTCTATTGATGACGTTCAACGATCTCAGCCCGCTGCGCCAGGTCGAGGAAATGCGCGCCGACTTCGTCGCCAATGCCAGCCACGAACTGCGCACGCCGCTGGCCGCGCTGCTCGGCTTCGTCGAGACGTTACAGGGTCCCGCCAAGGACGATCCCATTGCGCGCGAAAAATTCCTTGCCATCATGCAGGGCCAGGCGACGCGCATGGCGCGGCTGATCGACGACCTGCTGTCTCTTTCCAGGATCGAACTCAACGCGCACCTGCGGCCGAATACGCCGGTCGAGCTGGCGCCGATCGTGCGCCAGGTGGTCGACGGCTTGCAGACGCTGGCGCGCGACCGCAAGGTCGAGATCAAGGTGACGGTTCCGCCGGAGCCGTTGATCGTGCTCGGCGATCGCGATGAACTGGTGCGCGCGCTCGAGAACCTGGTGGAGAACGCGCTCAAATACGGCGCCGCTGGCAAGCGCGTCGACGTTACGTTGACGCGCGCGCAGACCCGCGCCGGCACGCCGGAGGCACGTATCGCCGTGCGCGATTTCGGTCCCGGCATCGCGCCCGAGCATTTGCCGCGGCTGACCGAGCGCTTCTACCGGGTCGACGTCGCCGACAGCCGTGCGCAGGGCGGCACCGGACTGGGCTTGGCGCTGGTCAAGCATGTGCTCAACCGGCATGGCGGCAGGCTCGCCATCGAGAGCACGCTGGGGCAGGGCGCAAGCTTCAACATGCAGTTGCCGTTACGCACCGATAGTTCCGCCGCCTCCAGCGAATAGTCATAAAAATCAGCGACTTATCCTGTCATGTGACTGTCACCAAAGCTTTATAGAACGGTGACATGCGACGCCTATGGCTAGCCCCGACTTCGGAACGTATCGCGCTCACGCAACAAAAAATCCGTCCGAAGCGCTGCATGGGAGTGCGTTTTTTAGAGCAACAGCGGCTGCCCGCCCGGCGGGCAATGGCGGGGTTTCGCGGGGATTGGCCCGCGGACGCCGATGGCCGCAAACATGGAGAGAGCCTTTGAAACACTGGACCGCAGTCGCCGCCGCCGGCTTCATCGCCGCCGCCGCGCATCTTCCGGCCAATGCCGCCGACATCTCGGGTGCCGGCGCCACCTTCCCCTATCCAATCTACGCCAAATGGGCCGACGCCTACAAAAAGGAAACCGGTAACGGGCTGAACTATCAGTCGATCGGCTCCGGCGGCGGCATCAAGCAGATCACCAACAAGACCGTGACTTTTGGCGCCAGCGATGCGCCGCTCAAAGGTGAAGAACTCGACAAAATCGGCCTTGCTCAGTTCCCCGCGGTCATGGGTGGTATCGTGCCGGTGGTCAATCTCGATGGCATCAAGCCCGGCGAACTCACCATCGACGGTCCGACGCTGGCCAAGATCTTCCTCGGCGACATCAAGAAATGGGACGATCCAGCGATCAAGCAGCTCAATCCCAGCGCCAAGCTGCCGAGCCAGGCAATCGCAGTTGTGCATCGTTCGGACGGCTCCGGCACCACGTATAACTTCGCCTATTACCTGGCGGACGTGAGCGCGGATTGGAAGTCGAAGGTCGGCGTCAATACCTCAGTACAGTGGCCGATGGGTATCGGCGCCAAGGGCAACGAAGGCGTCGCGCAAAACGTCGGCAACACCAAGGGTTCGGTCGGTTACGTCGAGTACGCCTACGCACTGCAGAACAAGCTGACCTTCACCAAGATGATCAACAAGGCTGGCAAGACGGTAACGCCGACCTCGGAAGCGTTCCAGGCGGCGGCGGCCAATGCCGACTGGAAATCGCAGCCAGGCTACGGCGTGATCCTCGCCAATCAGGCCGGCGAAAAATCCTGGCCGATGACGGCGGCGACCTGGATCCTGGTCTACAAGCATCCGGCCGATCCGGCCGCCACCGCCGAAGCGCTTAAGTTCTTCGCCTGGGCCTACAAGAACGGCGGCAAGATGGCCGAGAGCCTCGACTATGTGCCGATGCCGGCCAACGTAGTCGCCGACATCGAGAAGTACTGGAAGGCCGAAATCAAAGACGCGAGCGGCAAGCCGGTGTTCTGATTTGACAGTTACGGGGAAGGGCGCCGGCAAACATAGCTAGCTGGCGCCCTTTCCTTGTCCACCGCCGCGTCATAGGCGGCTCGTGTTGCACTGGGAGGCGGCCCGTGGTTGATGTGGCGTTGCAGGGCGGTACTGTCCAGGTCGCAGTCCAGATGGATCGTGCCAAGGTTCTTCAGCGTTTGCGGTTGGGTGACGCGGCCTTCCGCCAAGTCACGCGCGCCGCCGCCATCGCCGTGCTCGTCATCCTCGGCGGCATCATCGTATCGCTGCTGCTTGGCGCCTGGCCGGCGCTGCGCACCTTCGGCATCGGCTTCCTGTACGAGGAATCCTGGAACCCGGTGACCGAGAAATTCGGCGCCATCGCGCCGATCTACGGCACCGTCGTCACCTCGCTCATCGCCATGCTGATCGCGGTGCCGGTCGGGCTGTTCATCGCCCTGTTCCTCACCGAGCTTTGCCCGATGTGGCTGCGCCGCCCGATCGGCATCGCCATCGAGCTGCTCGCCGGCATCCCCAGCATCATCTACGGCATCTGGGGCCTGTTCGTGTTCGCGCCGTTCCTGCAGCAATATGTGCAGCCGTTCCTGATCGACATGTTCGGACCGATCCCGATCCTCTCGGACCTGTTCGCCGGCCCGCCCTACGGCATCGGCATCCTGACCGCCGGCCTGATCTTGGCCATCATGGTGCTGCCCTTCATCACCTCGATCTCGCGCGACGTATTCGAAGCGGTGCCGCCGGTGCTGAAAGAAGCCGCCTACGGTCTCGGCTGCACCACCTGGGAAGTGGCGCGCTTCGTGGTGCTGCCCTATGCCCGCGTCGGCGTGATCGGCGGCGTCATGCTGGGCTTGGGCCGCGCGCTCGGCGAGACCATGGCGGTGACCTTCGTCATCGGCAATGCGCACCGCATTTCCGGCTCGATCATGGCGCCGGGCACCACGATCTCGGCCACCATCGCCAACGAGTTCACCGAAGCGGTCGGCGATCTCTACACCTCGGCGCTGGTCGCGCTCGGCCTCATCCTGTTCGTCATCACCTTCATCGTGCTCGCCTTGGCGCGCCTGATGTTGATGCGGCTGAACGCACGGATCGGAACGTGACGATGGCCGCGCGAACCGTCACCGCACTTTACGCACGTCGCCGCCTGCGCAACGGCCTGACGATGGGGCTCGCCTATGCGGCCACCGGATTTGGCCTGTCCTGGCTGGTGCTGATCCTGGGCGTGCTGCTGTATAACGGCTTCAGCGGCCTCTCGCTGGCGGTGTTCACCGAGATGACGCCGCCGCCCGGTGCTGCCGGCGGTCTGCTCAATCCGATCATGGGCAGCCTGGTGATGACGGCGATCGCGGTAGCGCTCGGCACCCCGCTCGGCATCCTCGCCGGCACCTACATGGCGGAATACGGCCGCTATGACAAATTGACCACGGTGGTGCGCTTCATCAACGACATCCTGCTCAGCGCGCCGTCGATCGTGATCGGCTTGTTCGTCTACGAGATCATGGTCGCCCGCATGGGGCATTTCTCCGGCTGGGCCGGCGCCGTCTCGCTCGCCGTGATCGTGGTGCCGGTGGTGGTGCGCACCACCGAGGACATGCTGATTCTCGTTCCCGACACGCTGCGCGAAGCCGCCGCCTCGATCGGCCTGCCGCGCGCGCTGATGATCGGCAAGATCGCCTATCGCGCCGCGCGCGCCGGCATGATCACCGGCGTGCTGCTGGCGGTCGCGCGTATTTCCGGGGAAACCGCGCCGTTGCTGTTCACCGCGCTCAACAATCAGTTCTGGAGCCTCGACATGAACGCTCCGGTCGCCAGCCTGCCGGTGGTCATCTTCCAGTTCGCGCTCAGTCCCTACAAGGACTGGCAGAGCCTGGCCTGGACCGGCGCGCTGATCATCACGCTGGCGGTGCTGACTCTGAGCATCATCGCCCGCGTCTTCGCGGCAAAGAGAAGATCGTCATGAGCAGCGTAACAGCTTACACGGTGCCGACCGTCACCCCCGACCCCGCCAGCGGGGAAGAGCTGGAGCCGAAGGTTCTGGTGCAGAATCTGAATTTCTATTACGGCGACAATCGTGCGCTCAAAGACATCAATGTGTCGCTGTTTAACGGCAAGGTGACCGCCTTCATCGGTCCGTCCGGTTGCGGCAAGTCGACGCTGCTGCGCGTGCTCAACCGGATGTACGACCTTTATCCGAACCAGCGCGCCGCCGGTCAGGTGACGCTCGATGGCGAGGACATTCTGTCGGCCGCGCAGGACCTCAATCTGCTGCGCGCCAAGGTCGGCATGGTGTTCCAGAAACCGACGCCGTTTCCGATGACAATCTACGAGAACATCGCCTTCGGCATCAGGCTGTACGAAAAACTGCCGAAATCGGAGCTCGACGGCCGCGTGCAGCACGCGCTGCAGCGCGCCGCCTTGTGGGACGAGGTCAAGGACAAGCTTGGGCAAAACGGCCTGTCGCTGTCGGGCGGCCAGCAGCAGCGCCTGTGCATCGCCCGCACGGTGGCGGTGCAGCCGGAGGTCATCCTGCTCGACGAGCCTTGTTCGGCGCTCGACCCGATCTCCACCGCCAAGATCGAGGAGCTGATCGACGAATTGGCCGACGACTACACGCTGGTCATCGTCACGCACAACATGCAGCAGGCCGCGCGCGTCTCCGACTTCACCGCCTTCATGTATCTCGGCGAACTGGTCGAGTTCGGCGAAACCTCGAATATCTTCACCACGCCCAGCGACCGCCGCACCCAGGACTACATCACCGGCCGCTTTGGCTAGCGTCGGGATGACGGAAGGACAACAACAATGACCGATCACACCGCCAAGGCTTTCGACAGCGACCTGCAGGAGCTGGCGCGCATGGTCGCCGAAATGGGCGGCCTGGCGGAAAAACAGATCGCCGACGCGGTCAGCGCGCTGGCCCGGCGCGACAGCGCGCTGGCGCAACGCGTCACCCAGGCCGATGTCAATATCGACACCTTGCAGCGCGAGATCGAGGAAAAGGCCGTGCTCACCATCGCCCGCCGCCAGCCGATGGCGGTCGATCTGCGCGATATCGTCGGCGCGCTGCGACTGGCCAGCGATCTCGAGCGCATCGGCGATCTGGCCAAGAACATCGCCAAGCGCGTGATCGCGCTCAATGGCGAATTCCCGCCGCCCAAGCTGATCCGCGGCGTCGAGCATATGGCGGACATGGTGCTCGGCCAGATGAAGGCCGTGCTCGATGCCTATGCCCGCCGCGACGACAGCAAGGCCATGGCGGTGTGGCGCGGCGACGAGGAGATCGACGCGGTCTGCACCTCGGTGTTCCGCGAGCTGCTCACATATATGCTTGAAGATCCGCGCAACATCACCTTCTGCATTCATCTGATGTTCTGCGCCAAGAACGTCGAGCGCATGGGCGACCATGCCACCAACATCGCCGAGACCGTGCATTACATCATCGAGGGCCGTCCGATCGCCGATCAGCGGCCGAAGGGCGATACCCTGGCCGCGTTGCGCGGCGGCGCGCAACAGAACCGGAACTGAGTAGGAAACGGATTTGGCATGAGCGCACGCATCCTGATCGTCGAGGACGAGGAGCCGCTCACCATGCTGCTCCGCTACAATCTCGAGGCGGAGGGCTACGAGGTCGAATCCGCCGCGCGCGGCGACGAGGCCGATACGCGGCTGAAGGAGCGCGCATCCGATCTGGTGGTGCTCGACTGGATGCTGCCGGGGCTGTCCGGCATCGAGCTGTGCCGCCGGCTGCGCGCGCGCCCGGAAACCCGGCAACTGCCGATCATCATGCTGACCGCGCGCGGCGAGGAGAGCGAGAAGGTGCGCGGGCTCGCCACCGGCGCCGACGACTATATCGTCAAGCCGTTCTCGGTGCCGGAACTGCTGGCGCGCGTGCGCGCGCTGCTGCGCCGCGCCAATCCCGAGCGGGTCGCCAGCGTGCTGTCGATCGGCGACATCGAACTCGACCGCGAAAAGAAACGGGTTTCGCGCGGCGGCCGCGCCATCGAGCTGGGGCCGACCGAATATCGGCTGCTGGAATTCCTCATGGAGCGGCCGGGCCGCGTGTTCTCGCGCGAGCAACTGCTCGACGGCGTGTGGGGCTCGGACATCTATATCGACGAGCGCACCGTCGACGTGCATGTCGGCCGTCTGCGCAAGGCGATCAATCGCGGCCAGGAGTCCGATCCGATCCGCACCGTGCGCGGCGCCGGCTATTCGCTCGACGACCGGTTCGGGCGGGCGGGTTGACGGCGTAAATCAAAAGGCCGGGACAAAAGCCCGGCCTCGCCATCTCACGGCGCTCTGTACCAGCCGCTACGTGTTCCTGAACGGCCGCTTGTCGCGGCGGCGGTCGCTGGGCGGCGGATAGGCCCCCCGGGCGTGGAAGGCGCAATAGGGCTGGTCGTTGGCGTTCTCGCCGCCGCAGAAGAAGAATTCCGGGCTGCCCGGATCGCCGATCGGCCAATGGCAGGTCTTTTCGGTGAGCTGCAACAGGGTCTTGCGCTGCTCAAGCGGTATTTCGATAAGCTCCGGTTCGGGCTCTTCCTGATAGTCGTAGGCGAGCGCTGTATTGCCCCGCATGGCCGGCCGCGACACCCGCAGCATATGGCCACCGGAGCGCGCCTTGCGTGGCCGCGGACTGGACGAGGACGGGCTCTTGGCGCGGCCGGACAGGCCCAGGCGGTGCACCTTGCCGATGACGGCATTGCGGGTGATGCCGCCGAGCTCGGCGGCGATCTGGCTGGCGGAGAGGCCGTCAGCCCACAATTTGCTCAGGAGCGCCACCCTTTCGTCCGTCCAACTCATCGGGGCTTTCTCCTTAGGCCTCAAGGGCTTGGTAAGGCCTTGGTTGAATCCAATCCCATCGCCCGGCGCCGTTTTCAAGGCACCCAACGCGTACGCTTCAGGAATGAACTAGAAACCGCTCGGCAGCACGAGATGTCGTACTAGCCGGCCGGAAAGCTACAATATGGGGTGACTCGCGTGCAAGCATTTGCAAGGCTCCGAGCCCAACTACCAACAGTTTTCCGTTAGAATCGATGCTTGCGGCGTAATTGAGTCGGAAGGCGGTTGCCGGACACCGCGTTGACAGGGCAAGACCCGGCACTAAAATGAAAAAAGTGCCGCCCGGCGAGGCGGCACATTTCTTTTCGGGCGCAGCGCGTAGTCCGAAAAGCAAGTACCGCAAACGAAAACGTCGATTGAAAGACCCTGGCCGTGAGCTCGCATCTATTGCCGACTTATGCGCGCGTCGACCTCGCTTTCGAGCGGGGTGAGGGCGCGTGGCTGATCACGGCCGCGGGTGAGCGCTACCTCGACTTCACCTCCGGCGTTGCCGTCAACGCGCTGGGCCATGCGCATCCTTATCTGGTCAAGGCGCTGACCGAGCAGGCGCACAAGGTCTGGCACGTCTCCAATCTCTATCGCATCCCGGAGGGCGAGAAGCTCGCCGACCGGCTGTGCGCGGCGAGTTTCGCCGACACCGTATTCTTCCAGAACTCCGGCGCCGAGGCGCTGGAATGCGCGATCAAGATGGCGCGCAAGTATCAGTCGGCCTCGGGCCGGCCGGAGCGCTTCCGCATCGTCACCTTCGAGGGCGCCTGTCACGGCCGCACGCTGGCGGCGATCGCGGCCGGCGGGCAGGCCAAAGCTCTGGAGGGCTTCGGCCCCAAGGTGG
>JACQDO010000168.1 GCA_016201085.1 Hyphomicrobiales bacterium
CCTGGGTCATCGGCCGTCTTGGTGGATGGACCGGCTACTACGGCAAACCAGGTCCACAAGTCATCCGCCGAGGTCTCGACGACTTCCAACGCATCAAGTACGGGGCTACGCTGAGACTTCAACATGTGTGAATCAGACAGCCATGCAAGGGGGAGGTCGGCGAGCTGAAGCTCGCCGGATGGGGGTCGCTTCTAATTTTCGTAAGCCACGCGCGATGCAATGACGCCACCCTGACCCTCCCCCTTTCAGGGGGAGGGAACGGAGAGTCTCTTGCCGGTGTCGGTAGTACTCAGCGCGGCGCCAGCAGCATGACCATCTGGCGGCCTTCGAAGCGCGGTTCCGATTCGATCTTGGCCATTGGCGCGGTGTCTTCCTTGACGCGGTTGAGCAATTTGTAACCGAGTTCCTGGTGCGCCATTTCGCGGCCGCGGAAGCGCAAGGTGATCTTGACCTTGTCGCCCTCCTCGAAGAAGCGCTTCATCGAGCGCATCTTCACGTCGTAATCGTGGTCGTCGATCATCGGCCGGAGCTTGATCTCCTTGATCTCGACGACTTTCTGTTTTTTGCGGGCTTCGGCGGCTTTTTTCTGCGCCTGGAATTTGTATTTGCCGAAATCCAGGATCTTGCAGACCGGCGGGTTCGTGTTGGGAGATATCTCCACCAGGTCGAGCCCGGCCGCTTCCGCCATGCTCATGGCGGTTTGGAAATCGACGACACCTTTGTTGTCGCCGGTGGCATCGATCAGCTGAACCTCTTTCGAGCGGATCTCCTCGTTGATGCGCGGGCCGTCCTTTTGGGCGGGCTGCGCGGACTTCATCGGACGACGAATGGCTAATGTCTCCTCATGCTGTTGCGACGGGTATTAGATTGGAAGAAACGGCGAATAAGTCAACGCGGTTCCGGCTGCTTTGTCGATAGCAGGCCCGAAATTCGTGAGCAAACCGTTCAAAATCCACTAATTTTGCTTGCCCTGCGGCGCTAAGGCCGGGCTCTGGCCCCGCCCTGCGACTTCGCCATAGAGCCTCAGCGTCTGCTCGGCGACGCTGGCGGCGTTGAAATGATCGAGCACCCAGTCGCGTCCTCGCTGGCCGAAGCCGCTGCATACCGGCGCGCTCAGGGAAAACAGCCGCAGCAGGGTCGCCGCCAGCGCGGCGTCGTCGCCGGCATGAAAGCGCAGGCCGGTCGCCCGGCTCTCCGGAACCGCCGGCGCGGTCAGCACCACGTCCGGCCCGGCGGCAAGCTCGGACACGATCACCGGCCGCGCCATCGCCTGCGCTTCCAGGATCGCGCGTTGCACGCCTTCCGGCTGTATCGCGCCCGACACCACGACCGAGGCGGCGGCATAGGCGGCCGGCATGTCGCTGACCGGCGCCGCCATGCGGATGACGTCCATGGTGCCGGTCGTGAGCACCAGATCCCACAGTTCGCCGGTGTAATGGGTGCGGCCGCGGTCCTCGCCGATAAAGACGCAGAGGAAATCCTTCAGCCCCATGTCCTTGAGCCGGCGCACCGCCTTGACCGCCACGTGATGGCCTTTGCGGCGCAGGATGCGGCCGCTGATCAGGATCACCTTGGTGTCGCGCTTGACGCCCCAGGCGCGGCGCACCGCCTCGACCCGCTCGGGCGCGACCGTCGCCGGATTGAACCGCTCGAAGTCGATGCTGCATGGCACCACGGCGATACGCTGCCAGGGCGTGCCGTAGCGATCGTTGATCAATTGCGCGAGCTGCTCGCACACCGCGATGACGCGGTCGCCGCGCGCCATGATGCCGTTGTACAGATGCTTGAAGATGTTCTGTTCGCGAAAGCCCTTGTACCAGCTGGTCACGAACGGAATGCCGCGCATGCGCGCGGCGAAAAAGGCGCTCCAGGCGCCGGCGCGACCGAGTGCATGGATGATGTCGCATTGGCGTTCGCGCGCCAGCCGCATCAGCACGGTGGCATTGCGCAACATCCGCAGCGGATTGTTGCTGGCGACGTCGAGTGCGACAAATTCGCCGCCGGCCGCGGCGATGTCGGCGACCAGGCGGCCGGCGCGCGAGACCACGATGGCGCGGTGACCGGCCTGGCGCAGAATGCGCGTGAGCTCGATGGCGCCGGCATCGGCGGCGCCGCCGTCGAGTGCGGGAACCACGATGAGCACGGTGATTGGCGCGGGCGCGGCGCTCGTGACGGGCGTTACCCCGCGATCGGAAACGACTTTAAGCGAGGCGCCGCGCATAGCCGCCGAATTGCGATCCTCGAACGGCGATTCTGGCGCGGGAAAACTCGACATCAGGTCACGACCTCGAAACACCGGGTGCCAGCGGGGCCTTGCAGCCGCGGCAGGTCTAGCCCGGTTTGAATTCGCAGAGTGCCGGAGACACCGACATCGTTAATCGAAAATGCTTGCGGTGTCTTAACTCAAGAATCGCGCGCCAGCAGCGACGTATAGACCCCGCGAATGGCCGCGGCAACGCTTTGCGGGGAAAATGCGAAGTCGGCGAATTGGCGCGCCCGCGCGCCCAGCGCCTCGTACGCCGTGGCATCGAGCGCGAGCGCGGCGCCGACCGCACGCGCCAATTGACCGGCATCGCCCGGCCGCACCAGCCAGCCGGTGCGCAATTCATCGCGCATGCGCGGGGGACACAGCACGTTTTCCGGCAACACGCCGACCGCGGTGGCGACCACCGGCCGGCCGAGCGCTTGCGCCTCGATCAGGCTGCGGCCGGACAGCGGCGGCTGCGAAGGAATTGCCACCAACACATCAGCGGCGACGAGGGCGGCCGGCATGTCGGGGCAAGGTCCGCTGAAGCGACAGAGCGTATCGATGCCGTGCATCTGCGCGCGCTGGCGCAGCGCGCTCGCATAACGCGACTGGCCGCGATCGTCGCCGGCAAACACGAATACGACATTGCGGTCGCCGCCGCCGACCAGCAAACGCGCGGCGTCGATCATCGTCATCTGCCCGTTCCACGGCGCGATGCGGCCGGAAATCAGCACTACGCGCATCTGCGGGAGAACGCCCCAGGCGCGGCGCAAGGCGGCGACGCGATCGGCATTCACCGCCGCCGTACTGAACATGGCGATATCGATGGCGCGCGGAATCACGCTGATGCGTTCTGGCGGAATCTTGTAACGCGCGATCATCGCATGCGAGACATAGCTCGACGGCGCGATCACCCGGTCGCCGCGCGCGAGCGAGCGGCCGAACAGGTTGCCGAGCCAGGAACCCGCCGTCAGCCGGTCGGGAAACGAGGTGACCAGGAAAACCGGCATGCGATGGATGGCGGCAAGCGCGCTGCGGGCGCTCGCCGCGCTGTGCGCGTGCACGATGTCGATGCGCTCGGCGGCGATCAATTTGGCCAATAGCCGCGCATTGCTTTGGATGCGCAGCGGATTGATGGTGTCAATCGGGATCGGCAGCCATTCGCCGCCAAAGGCGCGCAATTCGCCGACCAGCGGACCGCCGTCGCCGGCCACGATGGCGCGGGCGCCGGACTGCAACAATGTGAGCGCGATATCCACCGCGGCGCGGCCCAGCGGATCGTCGCGCAGCGCCGGCACCAGCTGCAGGATGGCGGCGCCGGCGAGCGAGCGAGGTTTGTCGCGGGGGGCAAGACTCATGGCTGCCCGGCCCTTGCATTCAAGGCCGGCTTACGGCGACAAGGTGCGGTCGTATCGATAGCGAATTTGGCCGAAGCCCTCATGAGCGAATCCCGCCTGACCTCCCTGACGATAGAATCGCCGAAACGGACCATCGCCGTGCGCGCGCGCGAGGGCAAGAGCAACAATACGCGCCCCGGCCTGTTCTGGCTCAGCGGCTTCAAATCCGACATGAAGGGCACCAAGGCCGCGGCGCTCGACGCCTGGGCCGAGGCCCAGGGCCGTGCCTGCATCCGCTTCGATTATTCCGGCCACGGCGAATCGGGCGGCGATTTCATGGATGGCACCATAGGACGTTGGCTGGAGGAAAGCCTGGCGGTCTATCTGCAATTCGCCAAGGGCCCGCAGGTGGTAATCGGCTCATCCATGGGCGGCTGGCTGGCATTGCTCTTGGCGGCGCGATTGCGCGAACTGAAAGAATCCGCGCCGCAAAATACGTCGCTTGCCGGCATGGTGCTGATCGCGCCGGCGGTCGACTTCACCGAGGAGCTGATGTGGAAGCAGTTTCCCGAGGCGATCAAGCGCGAGATCGAGGAGAAAGGCGTCTGGCTGCGGCCGTCGGACTATGCGGAAGGGCCCCATCCGATTACGCACGCGCTGATCGAGGACGGTCGCAAGCATCTGCTGCTCGGCGGGCTGATCGAAACGGGCTGTCCGGTGCACATCCTGCAAGGCGTGCAGGACCCGGACGTGCCGTGGCGGCACGCGGTCGAACTGGTGTCGCGTTTTGCCCGCGACGACGTGGTGCTCACTTTGATCAAGGACGGCGACCACCGGCTGTCGCGGCCGGAGGACATTGAGCGGCTGCTCGCGGCGATCGAAGAATTCTAGTCGAGCGCTACGGTCCATTCGTCGCGGACACTGTCGTCGATCTCCGATTGCGTCTTTTCCAATGCCGCGAGTTTTTCACGCGGCAGCAAACGCGATAGCGCCCACACCGCGGCGCCGCGCACCAGCGGCGAGGCATCGGCGAGCAGGCGCTCGGCTTCGGGCGCGAGCGAGGTATCGCCGGAATTGCCGATGGCGATCAGCACATTGCGCACGAAGCGGTCGCGGCCGCTGCGCTTGATGGCGGTCTTGGCAAACAGCGCGCGGAATTGCGCATCGTCGAGCCGCGCCAGGTCCGTGAGCTGGGGCGCGCGCAAGGCCTCGCGCGCGGCGAGCTTGGCTTCACGACCCTGCACCGCGAATTTGTTCCACGGGCAGACGGCGAGGCAATCGTCGCAGCCATAGATGCGGTTGCCCATCAGCGGTCGCAACTCGCGCGGGATCGGCCCCTTGTGCTCGATGGTGAGATACGAGATGCAGCGCCGCGCATCGAGCCGGTACGGTTTGGGAAAGGCCGCGGTCGGGCAGATGTCGAGACAGGCGCGGCAGCTTCCGCAACTGTCTTCGACCACGCTATCTGCCGGCAGTTCGAGCGTGGTGAAGATCGCGCCCAGGAAGAGCCACGAGCCATATTGACGAGAAACCAGATTGGTATGCTTGCCCTGCCAGCCGAGACCGGCTTTGGCCGCGAGCGGCTTCTCCATCACGGCGGCGGTGTCGACGAACACCTTGACGTCGCCGCCGGCGTTCGCGACCAGCCAGCGCGCCAACTGCTTTAGCCGCTTCTTGATCAACTCGTGATAGTCGTCGCCCTTGGCATAGACCGAGATCGCCGCACGCTCGCGCTTCTGCAACACCGCCAGCGGGTCTTCGTCCGGCCCATAGTTCATGCCGAGCATGACCACCGAGCGAACGTCGGACCACAGCGCTAACGGCGAGACGCGCCGCTCGGCGGTCGAGGAGAGCCAGCCCATGTCGCCATGCGCGCCTTCACTGAGGAATCGTTCGAGCCGCGCCTTCGCCTCCGGCACCGCGTCCGGCTTTGTAACGCCGACAGCGTCGAAGCCGTGCGCCCGCGCGCGTTCGATCAGCGTCCGCTTGATGTCATCGGGATTTTTCAGAAGTCCAGATCGGCGTAGCTTTTCGCCGGCGGAATCCCGGCCAGCGTGTCGGCCAGCAGCGCGCGGAACGCCGGCCGCGATTTCACCCGCGCGTACCAGTTCTTGGCGGCTTCGTCTTCTTTCCACGGCACATCGCCCAGGTAATCGGCGGCCGACACATGCGCCGCCGCGGCCAGATCGGCCAAGCTCAGCCGGTCGCCGGCCAGCCAATCGCGCGTGCGCACCAGCCAGCCGATATAGGACAAATGATAGCGGATATTGTGGCGGGCGGCGCGCATCGCCTCGGTATCGGGCGGCCCGCCGCCCTGTTCCTTGGTCATATGCCGCTTGAACACCCGCTCGGTCACCAAGGCGCCGCTGACTTCGGCGTGAAATTTATCGTTGAACCAGTGGGCCAGCCGCCGCACTTCCACCCGCTGAGCGGGTATCGGCGGCAGCAGGCGGTCCTCGGCCTCGGAAGGCGGCCTCGTCTCCTCGATATATTCGGCGATGATGGAAGCGCCCGGGATCGCCGGCTGGCCGTCGGCCACCAGGACCGGAATTTAGCCGGCCGGATTGAGCAAAAGGAATTCCTCGCGCCGCTCCCAAAACCGTTCTTCCACCAGCCGCACGTCGATGCCGTATTCACCGAGGATGAGGCGTACATAGCGCGAGTGCGGGCAGAGCGGATGGTGGAATAACGTCAGCATGAGGATCCGGAATTGTCAGAGAGAATCGACGAACGCACTATAGAAAGCCGCTCCGGCAGCGCAAATTGCCCGCCGGTTACGCCTTTTTGCGTTGCCTGGATGATGCCGTTGCGCCAAAAGCGCTCACGCCCCGCATGATTCTTGGCCGCCCTTGAGCGACCGCGACGTCCCCCGGAGTGTCTCATGAATTTCGACGCCATCAAGGCGACCGTGCTTGGTTTGATTTCGACGCATATCGATCTGGTCAAGGCCGCCATACTGGGCGTGGTCGAGGGCTTGACCGAATTCCTGCCGGTGTCGTCCACCGGCCATCTGCTGCTGATGGAGCATTTCCTCGGCTGGGGCGACGACAGTTTTGGCAAGTCGTTCGCCATCCTGATTCAGCTCGGCGCCATCCTGGCGCTGCTGACCATCTATTTCGGCCGCATCTTGGCGCTGGCGACCTCCATGTTCACGCAATGGGCGGCAACCCGCTTCGTCATCGGCGTGCTGCTCGCCTTCCTGCCGGCGGCGGTGATCGGCGCGCTGTTCGGCAGCCTGGTCAAGGCGCGGCTGTTCGACGTGCGCGTCGTCTGCATCATGTTCATCGTCGGCGGCTTCGTGCTGCTGTGGGTCGACCGCATGAACCTGAAGCCGCGCTATCTCGAATCGACCGCATTCACATTGCCGATGTATTTCGCCATCGGCGTTGCCCAATGCGTCGCCATGATTCCCGGCGTCTCGCGTTCGGGCGCCACCATCGTGGGCGCCATGCTGTTCGGCGCCGACCGGCGCTCGGCGGCGGAATTCTCGTTCTGGCTGGCGATGCCGACCATGGTCGGCGCCTTCGCCTATGAGGCCTATAAGAGCCGTGCCGATCTGGCCCATGCCGACATCACGGCGATCGCGGTCGGTTTCGTGTTCTCGTTTATTTTCGGCTGGATCGTGGTGAAGACGTTCCTGCGCTACGTGCAGCGTCACAGCTTCGCGCTGTTCGCCTGGTGGCGCATCGTGGTCGGCAGCGCCGGTATCTACGCGCTGTATATTTTGTAGATTGTCATTCCGGAGCGCGCACAAACTGCGCGAATCCGGAATGATTTTATCTAAGCCGTCCGATTGTGGAACTGGCCGGCCTTGCGGAAACGCCACAGGTAGGACGGCAAGATCGCTTCCATCGTCTCGGGCATGATGCCGAGGCCTTGCAGGGTGCGGCCGTCGGCTAAGGCCGCCTCCGACACCACGTTGTCGACGCGCAGCATGTCGACCTGATCGGGTGTGAGCAGCGGCACCGGCAGGAATTGCAGCGCCATCGCCTGCAGCTTGGCCAACCAGTAAGGGAACGGCACCAGCAGCCGCTTGCGCTCGATGGTGGCGAGCATGAGCTGCAGCAGTTCCTTGAACGTGCGCACCTCCGGCCCGCCCAATTCATAGATGGCGCCGCCGCGTGCTTTGCCGTCGACCGCATCGGCGATCGCGCCGGCGACGTCGCCGACAAAGGCCGGCTGGAAGCGGGTGTTGCCGCCGCCGATCAGCGGCAGCGCCGGCGACATCGTCGCCATGGAGGCGAAGCGATTGAAGAAATCGTCTTCCGGCCCGAACAGGATCGACGGCCGCATGATGACGGCCTGCGGCTGCGCCGCCAGCACCAGCCGTTCGGCCGCGGCCTTGGAGCGGGCGTAGCGGGCGGGCGAGGCCTCGTCGGCGCCGATCGCCGAAACATGCACCAGGCGGGCGCCATGGGTATTGGCCGCCAGCGCCACCTGCTCGGCGCCCAAGGCGTGGACCGCGTCGAAACGCTGCCGACCGCGCTCGAACAGGATACCGACCAGGTTGATCAGCACCTTGGCGTCGCGCGCCGCGGCTTGCACCGAGGAAGCGTACCGCAGATTGGCCTGCACGGCATGGATCTGGCCGACCTTGCCGAGCGGCTGCAGGTGGAAGGCGAGGTCGGGGCGGCGCACCGCCACCCGGATGCGATAATTGCGCTGCGCCAGGGCGCGGACAACGTGGCGGCCGAGAAAGCCCGAGCCACCATAGACGGTGACGAGGGTGTCGCTTGGATTATGTGCGGTCATTGCCGGCCTCGAAGGGGTCAACGGCGGGGAGGTTCGATTCCGGGGCAATACAGGATCGGCCGGGAGGTGTACAGGGGATGGATCAAATCCCGCAGCGGCTTGAATTGACAAGCCGAAAGCGGCTCCGTACCAAGTCCCGCTGAGCCCAGGTGGCGGAATTGGTAGACGCACTAGTTTCAGGTACTAGCGCCGCGAGGCGTGGAGGTTCGAGTCCTCTCCTGGGCACCAGCGTCGCGCGCACGATCCCCAAAAACGGGACCCAGATATCGAAAAAGATCATGCGCAAAAGCCGGATGACCGTATGACCATTCGCCTGCACCGTGACGATCTGCCGAACCTCAACGGCTACAAAGGGGCGGTGGCCATCGATACCGAGACCATGGGTCTCGAACCCCATCGCGACCGGCTCTGCGTGGTGCAGCTCTCGCCCGGCGACGGTTCCGCCGACGTGGTGCAGATCGCGGCCGGGCAGAGCAAGGCGCCCAATATCGAGCGGCTCCTGGCCGACCCGTCGATCGTCAAGATTTTCCATTACGGCCGCTTCGACATCGGCGTGCTGGCCAAGGCCTTCGGCGTCATGGCGCAACCGGTCTATTGCACCAAGATCGCCTCGCGGCTCGCCCGCACCTATACCGACAAGCACGGCCTCAAGGATCTGACGCGCGAGGTGCTCGGCGTCGACCTGTCGAAGCAGCAGCAGCTCTCCGATTGGGGCGCCGAGACGCTCACCGACGCGCAGGTGTCCTACGCGGCTACCGATGTGCTGTACCTGCATGCGCTGCGGGAGCGGCTGGATGCGATGCTGGCGCGCGAGGGCCGCGCCGATCTGGCGGCGGCCTGTTTCCGCTTCCTGCCCGAGCGGGTGCGGCTCGATCTCGCCGGCTGGGCGGCCGAGGACATTTTCTCGCATAGCGTATGATCGAGTAAGCCGTAAGCCTTTGGTTTCAGCCCGTTATTGGTTAACGGCGCGCCTGCGTGCGGCGCACCCGGCTGCCGTGTATGAGCCATATTCGCAAGGCAGGTTGCATGACGGGGGTGCCGGAATTCCGTAAAGCCGATCCGATCTGAAAAGGTCATGCGCAAGTAAAATGTTAGGGAAGCATAGTGATTCAAACTAAACGGATCACGTTCTAAACATGAACCATGTGATCACAGCCAGACCCGGACCGCAGGCCGCGCGCTCGTATTGGACCATGAGCCGCGGCGACGGCGAGCGCGCGTTCCGTATGGCCCGTCGGCACAGCCGCCTGGTGCGTGTTTTGCGGGTGGCCATTCCGCTCGCGGTGGTGGCGGGTCTCACCGGCATTTCTCTGGTCACATATTTCAATCCGCTGCGCATGATCAACAAGCTGCCGATCGATATCAGCAATCTGGTCGTCTCCGGCAGCAAGGTCACCATGGAGCAGCCGCGGCTGTCCGGCTTTACCAAAGATGCGCGCGCCTATGAATTCACCGCCGACGCGGCGGCACAGGACCTGACCAAGCCGGACATCGTCGAATTGAGCAACATCCACGCCAAGGTGGAAATGCAGGACAAGACCACGATGCAAATGACGGCGGTCACCGGCATCTACGACACCAAGGCCGAGACGCTGCGGCTTGAGCGCAATATCTTGCTCAGTTCGTCGAACGGCTATAAGGGCCGTTTGAGCGAGGCGCGGGTCGATATCCGCAAGGCCACCGTCGTGTCGGATAAGCCGGTCGAACTGGAGTTGCTGCAAGGCACGCTCAACGCCAACCGGCTGGAGATCCTCGATTCAGGCGATCTGGTGCGTTTCCACGGCGGCGTGAGCATGGTGATGATGCTGAACGAAGCCACGCCCCAACCGAAATCCGGTCCGCAATGATAACGATGTTACGCCCGCTGTGCTTGCTGCTGTTGACCGCCGCCGCGCTGGCCGCCTCCGGCGCGCCGCTGCCCGCGCAGACGCCGTCCGGCAAGGGCCCGCCGAACGCGTTGCAGGGCTTTTCGCAGAACCGCGATCAGCCGGTGCATATCGAGGCGGCCACACTGGAAGTGCGCGACAAGGAAAAGCAGGCGACTTTCAGCGGCAATGTGAAAGTGACCCAAGGCGATACCGGGATGCGCTGCCAGTCGCTGGTGGTGTTCTACGATCAGGGCGGCGAGACCGGCGCCGGCAGCAGCATGAAGGCGGCGACACCCGGTCCCGGCGGCCAGCAGAAGATCAAGAAGCTGGAAGCGCGCGGCGGCGTGGTGGTGACGCAGAAGGAGCAGACCGCCACCGGCGATCTCGGCCTGTTCGATATGCGCACCAATACCGTCACGCTCAGCGGCAATGTGGTGATGACGCAGGGCCAGAACGTGCTGCGCGGCGAGCGTCTGGTGGTAGATCTCACCAGCGGCGTGTCGCGCGTGGAATCCGGCAAAAACGGCCAGGGCCGCGTTCAGGGCCTGTTTATGCCGGGCACCGCGGGGCCCGATTTCAAGCTGGGCGGCAACAACTCGTCGGCGCCACGACCGGTGCCGGTGCGGCCATTCAATTGATCCTGCCAACACCAAGGCGTTCGGTCGATCCGGCCATCCTTGGCCCGCGGGAATCGGCTAAGGTTCTGTTCGGCTTGTGGTGCGGGCGAGAGGTCGATCGTGCTTAGGCAGGGCAGCAGCATGTGCGGCGAGGTCGCCCGGTGAACATCTTCAATTTTTTCGGGCGCCGTTCGCCGCCGCCGCGCCGTCCGAAGACCGCGGTAGAGGCGCGTCCGCAGCGGGCCGCGCCGGAGAAAGTCGCGCGCCAGCAGGCGGCGGTGCAGCCCGCGGCCCAGCAGCAGCGCCAGCGTCCGCAAGGCAACGGCCGCCAGCAGCCGCAAGCCGCCCGCCATTATCTCGCCGTCCACGGCGTGGAGAAAAGCTTCGGCGGCCGCAAGGTGGTCAAGGGCGTCACGCTCTATGTGCGGCGGGGCGAAGCGGTGGGCCTGCTCGGGCCGAACGGTGCCGGCAAGACCACGGTGTTCTACATGATCACCGGCTTGATCAAGGCCGACCGCGGCCGCATCGAACTCGACGGCTATGAGGTTACCGCGCTGCCGATGTATCAGCGCGCCCGGCTCGGCATCGGTTACCTGCCACAGGAGGCCTCGATCTTTCGCGGTCTCAACGTGGAGGAAAATATCCGCTCGGTGCTGGAAGTGGTGGAGCCGGACCGCCGCCGGCGCGAAGCCGATCTCAATGCGCTGCTCGAGGAATTCAACATCGCGCGCCTGCGCAAGACGCCGGCCATCGCGCTGTCCGGCGGCGAGCGCCGCCGCGTCGAAATCGCCCGCGCGCTGGCGACGCGGCCGAGCTACATGCTGCTCGACGAGCCGTTCGCCGGCATCGATCCGATCGCGGTCGGCGACATCCAGACGCTGGTGCGCCATCTCACCAACCGCGGCATCGGCGTGCTGATCACCGACCACAATGTGCGCGAGACGCTGGGGCTGACCGACCGCGCCTACATCATCTATTCCGGCGAAGTGCTGATGGAGGGCCGCGCCGACGACATCGTCAACAATCCGGATGTGCGGCGGCTCTATCTGGGCGAGGAATTCCGGCTGTAGGTGCGAAAACAGTTTCTTTTTTGATTGACGAGTTATCCCGTTACAACCCCTTGAAATGATTCGCTGAATTTAAGTCATTGAATCTTAAGGGAGAATCTCATATATTTGTCTCGGTAATCTGAACCTGGGCACAACCCAGTAGTAGGATTGCCCCGGCGGATGGGTCAAACCATCCGCCCTTTTTTTCAGATCACAACAACACCCAAATTGTGGAATCGGCTCGCCCTCAAATTAAGAACTGGCTCTAGCCGGTCAAAATAATGATGCGCTTTTTGCTTTCGTATATACGCGCTCGGTGCAAAACGTTGATGCAAGAAGTACGCTGCTACGTCTGCCATTTGAATCGGTAATGCCTCAGCAGAATCTTTGCCGTGCAGATCTTCAATGACGCGCGTGATGGGAACATTCCGTGCTCCACCACCAAACCTTGGGTCATGCGGAATGTAATTATACACTGCCATTTTCCTGACCAAGCGCACGAGGTTTTTACCTGCGCCTGCATCAGTAAGCACCAGACCAGAATCATTCGTATGAGCACCTGGGAAATTTCCGCCGATCAATGTGTTTTCAAATCGCTGAAATAGAGTTCCCCAAGCTGAGTTGAAGACATCATAGTTGGCAGGCTTTGCAGCCTTCGAGACGACAATATTTGTAATTTTAATGTAATTGAGCTTTGCAAGCTCATCGATTGTATTGCGCAGGATCGCGAGCCGAACGTGCCGTGGCAAGTCAACCGGTTTATGATTTATGTAATGCGAGGCATGAATTTCGGTTCGAATTGGAAGACCATAAACAGACTTGAGAGTACGTCGAAATGCAATGAGCACATTTATAAAATCGCGCCAGCGCGACTCGTGAACTACAATGCCAGAAAGAACGAAAAATTTGGTCGGAGAATTTATGAGACCAGTATCGCCACTTTCGTCGACATACATCAAATACATGCGCTAATTTTGCGTGCATAATTTAATATTGCAACTTCGTTTAATTCTGCACCCTTGAGAGCACAATATTTGTGCAATGCCGCAGTGCGGAATCACATACCGCTCGGCTTCAGGAACTGCTATAAGCAAAAACAAGCAAGAATCGGACCAGTTTCCGCCGGGAAACCGTTATGGCGTTGTCGCAACGACTGGAATTCCGCCAGAGCCAAGCGCTGGTGATGACGCCGCAGCTGATGCAGGCCATCAAGCTGCTGCAGCTCTCCAGCCTCGATCTGGCGGCCTATGTCGAGAGCGAACTGGAAAAAAACCCGCTGCTGGAACGCGCCAGCGACGACGACAACGCACCGGCCGCGCCCGAGCCCGAGGCGGGCGAGGGGGACGATGCGGGCGGCGGGGAAAGTGGTGGCGACAGCGCCGGCACACCCGATTGGAACAACGAGAACCTGGAGACCAGCCGCGCCTCGATGGAGCAGGGGCTCGGCACCGAGCTGGAGAATGTGTTTCCCGACGCCGACGATGGCGGCGAGAAGATCGCTACGGCCGAGCCGCCGCCGCCGGCCTATTCGGAATGGTCCGGCGTCGGCGCCGGCGGTCAGGATGGCGACTACAATCTCGAATCGTTCGTCTCGGAAGCGGAGACGCTGGCCGATCATCTCGCCCAGCAGATGGCGCTGGCGATTTCCGATCCTGCCGCCCGCATGATCGGGCAATACCTGATCGATATGGTGGACGAGGCCGGCTATCTTTCCGGCGATCTCGATGCGGTTGCCGACAAGCTCGGCGCGCCACGGCACGACGTCGATGCCGTGCTCGCCATCCTGCAAACCTTCGATCCGTCCGGCGTCTGTGCGCGCAACCTGACCGAATGCATCGCCATTCAGCTCAGGGAGCGCGATCGCTTCGACCCGGCGATGCAAAAGCTGGTCGCGCATCTCGATCTCCTGGCCAAGCGCGATCTTGCCGCCTTGCGCCGGCTGTGCGGCGTCGACGAGGAGGACCTCGCCGACATGATCGCCGAGATCCGTCATCTCAATCCCAAGCCGGGCCTGGCTTTCGGCTCGACCATGGTGCAGCCGATCGTGCCCGATGTTTTCGTGCGGGCGGCGCCGGACGGCACCTGGCAGGTGGAGCTCAATTCCGACACGCTGCCGAAAGTGCTCATTAGCCAGCGTTATTACGCGCGAGTGTCGAAGGGCGCGCATAGCGACAAGGACAAGACCTATCTCGCCGACTGCCTGCAGACCGCGACCTGGCTGGTGCGCGCGCTCGACCAGCGCGCCAAGACCATTCTCAAGGTGTCGAGCGAGATCGTGCGCCAGCAGGACGGCTTCTTCGCCAAGGGCGTGCAGCATCTGCGGCCGCTCAATCTCAAGACTGTCGCCGACGCCATCAGCATGCACGAGTCGACGGTCTCGCGCGTCACCTCCAATAAATACATGGCGACCAGCCGCGGCATCTTCGAGCTGAAATATTTTTTCACGTCCTCGATCGCCTCCGCCGACGGCGGCGAGGCGCATTCCGCCGAAGCGGTGCGCGATCGCATTCGCCGGCTGATCGACAGCGAGACCGCCGCCGACGTGCTTTCCGACGACACCATCGTCGATAAACTGCGCGCGACCGGCATCGACATCGCGCGCCGCACGGTGGCCAAGTATCGCGAGGCGATGCGGATCCCGTCGTCGGTGCAACGCCGGCGCGAGAAGCAGGCCGCCTCGTAATACAAAATACCAAGCGCGCATGCGCCTGGGCGCATTGACCTGCGGAACAATTCCAAGTTCAAATGTTTTGCCCGAGAGAACAATAGGGCGACAGGGCGCCCGACAAGGAGGCAGATCGCATGCCTTTGCGCGTTTCGGGAAAAAACATCAATATCGGCATGGCACTCCAACAGCGGATTACCGACCGCGTCGAGGAGGCGACGACAAAATATTTTCGCGGCGGCTATTCCGGCCACGCCACGGTGGGCCGGGACGGATTCGGCTTCCGCACCGAATGCGTGCTGCATCTGGATTCCGGCACCTTGCTGGAAGCCGAGGGAATGGCGGCCGACGCCTATGAAAGCGCCGAACAGGCGGCGATTCATATCGAAAAACGGCTGCGCCGCTATAAACGCCGCCGCAAGGACAGCCAAGGCAGGCGCGGCGGCTGAATTTGCCATAGAATAACTTGCTGCGAGGCGGCCATTGACGGCGCTGCCGACCCTCCCTATGGTCCGCGGCCTTCACCACCCTTTGCAATCCGGCGCGACCATTTCCAATCGTTGGACATGTCCATGACGCTCACCGATCTCGTCGCGCCGACCGCGATTGTTCCGGCGCTCAAGGTCAACGGCAAAAAGCAGGCGATCCAGGAACTCGCCGCGCGCGCGGCCGAGCTCACGGGTCAGAGCTAGCGCGCGATTCTGGAAATCCTGTTGCAACGCGAGAAACTCGGTTCCACCGGCGTGGGCAACGGCGTGGCGATCCCGCACGGCAAGTTGCCCAAGCTCGGCCGGCTGTTCGGTCTGTTCGCGCGACTCGATCGGCCGATCGATTTCGAATCGCTCGACAACCAGCCGGTCGATCTGATCTTCCTGCTGCTGGCGCCGGAAGCCGCCGGCGCCGATCATCTCAAGGCGCTGGCGCGCGTCGCGCGCCTGCTGCGCGATCAAGAGATCGCCCGCAAGCTGCGCGAATCGCGCGACGCGGATGCGCTCTATGCCGTGCTGGCCATGCCGCCGGCGAGCAGCGCAGCGTAGCGTAGCTCTGGTGTCGTCCCCGCGAAGGCGGGGACCCCTACGCCGTTTCCTTCCGA
>JACQDO010000169.1 GCA_016201085.1 Hyphomicrobiales bacterium
ACTGCCGGCAAAGGCGCCCAGCAATGCATGGTGGCTGGTGCCGGGCTCGTGCGTGCCGCTGACCAGGCCATCGACCACCCGCAGCGGCGTGTGGCGCGACAGGCGGTTGGTGGCCAAGGCCTCGCCAGGCTGCAGCAGCGCGGCCATGTCGCCGGCCTGGGCGCGCTGCGGGGCGCCGGCCGCCACGGCGCGTTCGGCCGCCGACAAATAGAGGTTGCGCGACGACAGCGCCAGGCCGTCCCGCTCGCGCACCGTCGGTACGCCGATCACCTTGAGCGGCAGATCGAGGTCCTTGGCCATCTGGGTAACCACACGCAGTTGCTGGTAATCCTTTTCGCCGAACAGGGCGAAATCGGGCGAAACCTGCGTGAACAGTTTGGCCACCACGGTAGCGACGCCGCCGAAGAAATGCGGGCGGAACTTGTCCTCCAGCCCGGCTTCGGCGGCGCCTTCCGGGGCGAGGCGGGTGGCAAAGCCCTCCGGATACATGAGGGCGGCCGACGGCGACCACACCAGGTCGACCTTGGCGTCGCTGAGCACGGCGATATCGGCCGCAAAGCGGCGCGGATAGCTGCCGAAATCTTCGTGCGGGGCGAACTGGGTCGGGTTGACGAAAATCGAAACGACAACCCGGTCGGCCCGGCGCTTCGCCTGGCGCACCAGTGCCAGATGGCCGCGATGCAGGGCGCCCATGGTCGGCACTAGCGCGATGCGCTGGCCCCGCCGCCGGTAGGGCGCCAGGGCGCGCCGGAGGGATGGAACCGTGCGAACGATGGTGGGGCGCTTTGCCATAATTGGCGGCCTTGTCAGATAACTTTCGTATAACCAAGCTAGGACCTAGCAAAGCAGGGTGAACACGGCCATGGCGATTAATAGTTAAGTTGTGATAAACTTGACTAACGTGCGGTAAAAATTCGAGAATTACCGGGTCAAAGGACGCGTAGCGTAAATGTTGGTCCAGTCGATCCAAGAACAACCGCAATCCGCGCACGTGGTCGTGCTCGGCAATGAAAAATGCGGTTCGGGGAAATCTACCACGGCGCTGCACATCGCGGTCGCGCTGTTGAAGGCCGGCCAGCGCGTGGCCACGATCGATCTCGACTCGCGCCAGCAAAGCTTCACGCATTACATCGAGAACCGCCGCGCCTGGGCGCAACGCGCGCGCATCAAGCTCGAGCTGCCGACGCATTACTGCGTGGCGCGCGCCGACGGCAATTCGGTGGAAGCCAACGAGGCGCGGGAGTTTGCCAATTTCTCGGCGGCGATCAGCAAGATCGAGCACAGCCACGACGTCGTGGTGGTCGATACGCCGGGCAACGACACTTATCTGATGCGGCTGGCGCATTCGATGGCCGACACGCTGGTCACTCCGCTCAACGACTCGTTCGTCGATTTCGACGTGCTCGCCACGCTCGACCCGACCAATTTCACCGTCACCGGCGAAAGCCATTATGCCGAGATGGTGCGCGAAGCGCGCCGCCAGCGCCGGCTGGTCGACGGCAGGCTCACCGACTGGATCGTGGTGCGCAACCGCCTGGCCACGCTCGGCTCGCGCAACAAGCGGCTGGTCGGCGAGGGCATCGCCGAACTGGCCAAGCGCATGGGCTTCCGCGCCGTCGACGGCTTCGCCGAACGCGTGGTCTATCGCGAATTCTTCCCGCGCGGGCTGACCGCGCTCGACGATCTCGACGAGGCCACGCTCGGCACGCGGCCCAGCATGTCGCATCTGACCGCGCGCGAGGAAGTGATCCAGCTGCTCAATCAGCTGCGCCTGCCGATGTCGGAAAACGGCAAGCGACGCGCCGCCGCGCGCGCCGAATGGTACTCGGTCATGGACCAGCCGCTGCAGGTCCACGACGTCATCTGACCGGCTATTGCACCGACAGCCGCACGTCGCCACCTTAGGCACGCGCGCTTTGATTTGGTGTACACTGCCCCCATGAGCAAGGATGCCTCCAAACAAACCCCGGCGCCGGCCTCCTCGCGGCCGGAGATCGATGCTTTCCTCGATCGCGTGAAATCGCTGGGTCCGGCGGCCACCGCCGGCAAGCGCGGGCGGCTGATCTTTGCGCTCGACGCCACCATGAGCCGGCAGCCCACCTGGGACAGCGCCTGCACCCTGCAAGCCGACATGTTCCGCGAGGCCGCTTCGATCGGCGGGCTCGATATCCAGCTCGTCTATTTCCGCGGAATTGGCGAATGCGGCGCCTCGGGCTGGGTGGCGGGCAGCGACAAACTGGCCGCGCTGATGTCGCGCATCGATTGCCGCGGCGGCCACACCCAGATCGGCAAGGTGCTCAGCCACGCGCGCCAGGAGCACGGCAAGCAGCGGGTGCAGGCGCTGGTGTTCGTCGGCGACGCCATGGAGGAGGCGATCGACGATCTGTGCAAGGCTGCCGGCGAGCTCGGTCTGCTTGGCGTGCCGGTGTTCATGTTCCAGGAGGGCGGCGATCCGGTGGCGGAGAATGCCTATCGCGAGATCGCCCGGCTGTCGCGCGGGGCCTATTGCCGTTTCGATACCGGCGCCGCGCACGAGCTGCGCGAACTGCTGCGGGCGGTGGCGGCCTATGCCGCCGGCGGCATCAAGGCGCTGGCCGATCTGTCGGCGCGCAAGGCCGGCGGCGCGCGCCTGCTGCTGGCGCAACTGAAGTCGTGAATTTAGAGGGCGCATGATCTTGTCCAAAAACCGGTTCCCACTTTTTGGGATCATGCGCTAATGCCGACCCTCATCTTCGGCGTGCTGGTGCTGCTGCTCGCGCTGTGGGTGCTCGGCGTCATTGCCAAGGTCGATCCCAAGATCGCCGCGCGCGTGCTCAAACTGAGCGGCGGCCTGCTGGCGCTCGGGCTGGCGGTGTTCCTCGGCTTGCGCGGCGAAATCAACATCGCCATTCCGCTCGGCGCCGCGGGATTGGCGCTACTCGGCTGGCTGCCGTTCGGGCCGGCCGGCTTTTCCGCGCGCACCGAGAAAACCGGCGGCAACACTTCGCGCGTGCGTTCGGCCTATTTCGAGATGGAGCTCGAGCACGACAGCGGCAAGATGAGCGGTAAGATCGTCGCCGGCCGCCACCAGGGCGCCGAGCTCGACCGGCTCGATGTCAAGACACTGGTCGAGATGCTGACTGAAATCGACGAGGAGAGCAGGGCGCTACTGACAGCGTATCTTGACCGCCGGGAGCCCAGTTGGAGTGAATACGCGCAGGGAGACGCGGCAACGGGGCGGGTTGCTGCGAGCACCGGCAAAATGTCGGAACAGGAGGCCTATCAGATCCTTGGCCTGGAAGCCGGCGCGAGCGCCGATGCTATCGGCCGCGCGCACCGCACGCTGATGAAGAAATTCCATCCCGACCAGGGAGGATCGACGTATCTCGCCGCCCGCATCAATGAAGCCAAGGAAATCCTTCTTCGCCGCCATCGCTGAGGTACTCCTGACGCAACACCATCAGCGGCTCCCGCAGTTCGGCGCATTCCCGGTTATCGATCGTTGTTATTTTTGCGCGCGATCTTTATTCGATCGCGCGTTAATTCTTCAGCAGCATGCATGGAATTTCACTGCGCTTGAGGCTCTTGCAGGCGGCTTCCGCCTGCTCCTTGTCGAGTCCGGCAAAGC
Source organism: Hyphomicrobiales bacterium (assembly GCA_016201085.1). Taxonomy (GTDB): domain Bacteria; phylum Pseudomonadota; class Alphaproteobacteria; order Rhizobiales; family Xanthobacteraceae; genus Pseudolabrys. Next base: position 3,608 of record JACQDO010000169.1, read on the forward strand.
GCGCGCGGTAGAGCGATTTCTCGCCCTTCACGGTGCGTTCGGTGAACGGATCGGCCTTGCCGAGCAGGTCCTTGGCCTTGCTTTGGCAAGTGCTCAAACGTTC
>JACQDO010000191.1 GCA_016201085.1 Hyphomicrobiales bacterium
CATGAAGATTACATCATCCTCTACCGCGACCTGCCGAACGAAATCTCCATCGAGCGTATCATTCACGGCGCCCGCGACATCATGGCGCTCATCGATCCCAAAGACTGAGACGGTCGTCAAACGAACAAGGCCGGCGTTTCCGCCGGCCTTGTCGATTAATCGGTTCGGTGCGCTTACTTCGCCTTGAAGAAGCCGACCTTGGCGGGCGGCGCCGGATCGTCCCAGCGATACTTCAGGCCCACCGTGATGATGTCGACTCGCGAGTCGACGCTACCGATGTAAGTGATGCCGTTGAACCACGGATTGCCGGAACCGGCGGAGATGTTAATCGGCGTGTTCTTCACCCAAATATGCGAATAAGCGATGTCGAGGCCGAGCTTCGGGGTCATCTGGTAGCTGGCGCCGATCGACAGCCAAGTGCGGTCGTTATCCGGCAGGCGCGGCGTACGCACCTGATCGGTGATCGGCGACTTCTCGAAAGCGACACCGGCGCGCAGCGCGAGCTGCGGGTTCCACTGGTATTCGGCGCCGAGCGAATAGAACCAGCCGTCTTTATATTGGAACGGCAGAGTTATCGCGGTGGTGGCGGCCAACGCCGGAGCACCGCTCGGTTGCGAAACCGTCGCGGTGCCGATGCGGCTCCAGTTCGACCACTCGATCGTGCCCATCAGCATCCACTGCGGGGTTAAACGCTGACGAATGCCGAGGCTGACGATGTCGGGCAGATTGAGCGTGGTATTGACCGAGCCGGGAGTCGAGAACGGCGCAGCGAAGACGCCACCTGGTGGCAACGTCAGCGTGCCGCTGATCTTCTGATTGATCGCCGAACGCCAGCCGAGGCCGATGCTGGTGGTCGGGGTGGGCGTCAAGGTGACGCCCGCGGTGACGCCATAGCCCCAGCCGTTGCCGGTGATGTTGAGCTGATTGCCCAAACCGCCGGTGACCACGCCGGCCGCGTTGATCGGCAGACCGGTCGACAGATCGGCCTTGGCATATTGAATTTGCACGCCGAAGCCGACGCTGATCATATTGTTGATCTGATAAGCGATGCTCGGCGTGGCGTTGTAGGTTTTCAGGGTGGTGTTCGCTGCATAAGTGCGGCCGACCCAATTGTCGGGGAAGCTCACCGAGAGGCCGAAGGGCGCAGTGATCGACATGCCTAACCACAGATTCGGATTGATCTGGTAGGAGAAGTAGCCGGCTGGCACCAGCGCATCAACGCCAGAATCCCCGGCGGTGGTAGGAAAGCCAAATACCGACAGCGTAGAGGTCGTCGCGGTATGTTTCGCGTCCGGAATGATACCGCTCAGGACCGATTCACTCTGGATACCCTGAAACTGCGTCATGGTCGCCGGGTTCCAAAACATTGACGACAGCGCTCCGCCCGCGGCGACGCCGGCGAATGACGATCCTTGTCCATAGGCACTCTGCTCGCGAACCGCGAAACCGCCGGCGTTCGCGTCAATGCTGGTGACACACAACGCACCGATCCCCGTGCACGCCAATAGCAGCGCTTTCACCCGACGAGACGTCATAGACTACCCCCCAATTATCAGCGGCGCCTTTGCGGCGCGGCGCTTGTCGCCATGATGGTGCCGATTAATTCGGCAACCTACAATGTGGGATAGTGTATAAATCGCTGCGTCGGCCGCGAAAACTGACGTATTTTGGGGCGTGTGGCCGCTATGCCACAATGCGGACAGAATGCTGGCAGGCCATCCGGACGGCCTAAAATACCGACAAATCAATTATTTGCGCGAACCGGCCGTATTTCCGGCCGGCCGCGTTATGGGGTATGGCGCTGCCCGTTATGAGGACAGTCCGGTCCTTTCTGCCTCAGGCGCCGAAGGCGACGCCCATGCGAGTCGCGGTGCGCCAGATCACATGGCACGGCTGCTGCATGTGGTCGGCATCGACCACCAGCATGAAGCGATCCGGGATACCAAGCGGGCTGGCGACCTCCAGGCAGGCGCCGGCCGGCGACAGGTTGCGCACCTGACAATCGATCGTGCCGGCGCGGTTGAAGGCGATGTGGCCGGCCTTGAGCGTGCGGTGGCGCTGGACCTTGCGTCTTTCGTCCAAGAAAGCGTCCATGACGTCCTCCATCATGATCGGCGCCGGCGCGCTCCCCCGCGCGGTCATGCCGATGGCGTTGGTTGGACGTTCGACCAACGGTACAAATCATATGCGCGATAGTTTAGCCGGCGGTGAAACCGATCGTCGAAATACCAGGGTTTGCGTTTGAATTTGCTAACCATGCCAGTTCCCTAGAGCACGCTGCCGCAACGAGAATACCCATGCATTTTATGTGCAATTTACTGAGTGCGACGCTACGCCGCGCCTAGACTTGGCCCGACATTCGCTCGCCCCGGCGAAGTTGAGCCGCGCCATGCTGGATTGGCTGACCGACGATATCGCCCTGCTCGGCCTGCCGGCGCAGAACTGGATGCTGCTGCTCGGCGGCGGCCTGATGCTTTACATCGGCGCGCTTGCTTTTCCCCGGCGACGGCGGACCGACACGCATTAGAGTGTCGTCCCCGCGTAGGGACGACAAGATTGGGTTGCCCCCTGCCCGCCGCCATCGCATGATCCGACCTCGGCCTGAATTCCAATCCCAAAACCTAACGCTCGAGGAGACCCCATGAAGCTCGTTCGCTACGGCGCGCCCGGCCGCGAGAAACCCGGTATCATCGATGCCGACGGCAGACTGCGCGACCTGTCGCGCATCGTGAAGGATATCGACGGCGAGATGCTCTCCTCGGGCGGCCTCGCCAAGATCCGGAAGGCCAATCTCAAGCGGCTCAAAGCGGTCGGCGGCAAGCCGCGGCTTGGCCCCTGCATCGGGCGCGTGCGCAACTTCCTCGCCATCGGGCTGAATTATTCCGACCACGCCGCCGAGGGCGGCAATGCCATCCCCAAGGAGCCGGTGGTCTTCAACAAGCAGCCGAGCAGCATCTGCGGCCCGAACGACAACACCATCATGCCGAAGGGGTCCACCAAGCTCGATTACGAATGCGAGCTCGGCATCGTCATCGGCAAGCGCGCGCGCTATCTGGCGAAGGAGAAGGCGCTCGACGCGGTCGCCGGCTACTGCATCGGCAACGACGTGTCGGAGCGCGCCTTCCAGATGGAGCACGGGCAGACCATCGCCAAGGGCAAGGGCGCCGAGACTTTCGGCCCGCTCGGCCCCTGGTTCGTCACCAAGGACGAGATCAAGGATCCGCAGAAGCTCAAAGTCTGGACCAAGGTCAATGGCGAGCTGCGCCAGAACGGCAACACGGCCAACATGATCTTCGATTGCCGCCACATCGTCTGGTACCTGTCGCAGTTCTTCGTGCTGGAGCCGGGCGACGTCATTGTCACCGGCACGCCGGCCGGCGTCGGCCTCGGGCGCAAGGTGCAGCCGCAATATCTGCAGGTCGGCGACGTGGTCGAGCTCGGCGTCGACAAACTAGGCCAGCAGACGCAGACGATCGTGGCGTGTAAGGCTTAGTTTCTTCCGTTAACCCCGCCCCGCTCTCGGCCACATTCCTCGCCCCTTCGGCCCGCGCCTTTTGCTATGCTGCGGCCTGCCGGTTTCGTGTCTGGGAGGGGTCATGCGTTTCCTTGTCTGCGCCATGGTGGCGGCGATCGCCTTTGCCGCGCCGCCGGCCCATGCGCAGTCCGACCGCGCCGCGGCGGCGTTCTGGAAGGCCGTGCAGGCGCGCTGCGACGCCACCGCCGCCAAGCCGCCGAGCGCGCTCGGCCGGCGCATCGCGCAGACCGCGATCGCGGAGTTCACCCGCTTTAACGGCCACCGCATCGATTCCGACGGGCGGCTGTTCCGCTTCGGCCTGACCGAGGCCGAGCATAATCAAGAAGACGGCGGCGGCGGCGGCGAGGCGCGTCTCGGCCGCCTCGGCTGGTGGCAGGTGATGAAATACTGGCGCGCGCTCTACGGCGACGAGTTCGGCGACAAGCTGGAAGTGCGCGGCTATCGCGACGCCTCGACGGCGACCGATCCGGCGCAGTCGGCCGAGCTGATCGACAACGATGTCGGCGTACTGCTGCGCGCCGCCGACGCCGCGACCGACGCCGCGACGCGCGAGATCCTGCGCGAGGCGGCCATGCGCGCGGCGGTCATCGACACGCCGTGGTCGGCGGCCTTCATCAGCTACGTGATCAAGCAGGCGGGCGTGAAGCCGGAGGCGTTCCAGTTCTCCAACGCGCATCGCGCCTATATCTACGAGGCCTTCGCCGCCAGCGCGGCCGAGCAGAACAAGGAGGACGCCAAGCAGGGCTATCGCGCCTGTCCGATGATCACGCGCGCCCGCCCGGGCGATATCGTCTGCCAGCAGCGCGAGCGGACGCTCGCAGAGGCGAGCGAGGCGGCGGTGCGCGAGCGCATCCGCACGGAACTCGCCGGCCCGCCCGAAGCGCGCACGGTGCGCCGAACGCATTGCGAGGTGGTCGCCTCCATCGATACGCGGGCGCACAAATTGTACAGCATCGGCGGCAATGTCGAGCAGGCCATCACCGCCCGCAAGCTCAATTTGCGCCGCGACCTGAAGTTCTCACCCATGCAGAAGGGCAGTTGCACCGCCCAGGGCCAATGGACCATGCCGCAAGCCGACGCCGAGGCCGCGCCGGCGGGCAACCGCGGCGAAAGATGTTCGCTCAACGACCGCAAATGGTTCGTGCTGCTGCAGTTGAGGTAGGCCGGGACATTGGCGATAATCATTCAAGGGCGCTTCAAGGCAAACAGGATGGCTCAATTGATCCCGGCACGCGCGATGGCTTTACTGGTGGCCGCCACGCTCTTGCTCGGCGCGGCCGTGCAGGCGCGCGCGCAAGCGGCAAGCGGCGCCTGCAACGACGCTGCCGAGTTGGCGGTGCTCAGCTCGCCCACGGCGCCATGGCAAGGCGCGCCTTTGCGCGTGGTGTTCGCCGCCGAAAAGCAGCTCGATGGCGAGCTCACGCTGATCGCGCCCGACGGC
>JACQDO010000192.1 GCA_016201085.1 Hyphomicrobiales bacterium
GCCGAATTTACGGATAGAACCCTTGCCGGCAGGACTTTGCCAAAAGGATGTCAGGCATGAGCGACGGATTTACGACAGCGAGCGGTGACGGCCTCGGCTATGCCTACCGGCCATCGCTGATGGGGGCGGCCCGCCAGTTCAAGCTCGACGACGACGGCATCGAGTGGACGACCGGCCGCCACTCCGGGCGCATTGCCTACCGCGACGTGCGCCGCCTGCGCATGTCGTACAAACCCGCCAACATGCAGTCGCAGCGCTTCGTTACCGAAGTGTGGGCCGAGGGCGCGCCCAAGCTGACGATTATCTCAAGTTCATGGAAAAGCATGTTCGAGCAGGAGCGGCTCGATAAACCGTATTCCGCCTTCGTCGCCGAACTGCACCGCCGGCTGATACGGGCGGCGGCGCCGGTCCGCTACGAGCAGGGCACGCTGCCGCTGAAATATTGGCCGGCGTTAGCGGTGTTTGCCGCCATCGTGCTTGGTCTTGGCGGGCTGATCGTGCGCGGCCTACAGGCCAACGAGATGAGCGGCGCGGCGCTCGTCGCCGGCTTCCTGGCGCTGTTGTTCTGGAAGGGCGGCGTTTTCTTCCAGCGCAACCGGCCGGGCTTCTATCGCCCGGAGGCGCCGCCGGCGGCGGTGATGCCGAAAGTCTGACGGGGTAGGTATAGCCGCTGCTTATCGGGGGCCGGAGATAGGCGCCCGGATCAGCGCCAGCACCACCATATGCGCGGCCATGCAGTAGCGCAGTTCGATCTCTCGCCCGTTTCGGGTGACGGCTTTGCGCGCGGTCAGATCGACTTCGATGTCGTGAAATTCGAGAAATATCCGGTCGAGCGGGTAGACGGTCTTGTAGACGGCTTCCTTGGCGGCGAACAGCAGGCGTTCCCGGTATGGATCGTCGCCCAGTGTCTGCCGCTCTCGCGTCGTGGCGACCATGTCCAACATCCCGGGCGGCAGCCATTCGGCCGGCTCGACGTCGATGCCCACCGCCGCGACATCGCGGCTATTTGCGACAGCGGCAACGGCGATGCGCTCGTCGTGGGCGAACGAGCCGGTGACGCCCGCCGGCCATAGCGGTTCGCCCGACGGGCTTCTCGGCACGGCGCAGGCGGCATGGCCGAGCCGGGCCATGAGCGCGCGGCCGACGACGCGCGCGGCGCCGCTGGCGCGCCGCATGTCGACGCGGGGCGAAGCCATCGAAACCTCTTCCGCCGCGAGCAAAGCCAGTTCGTCGCCGGGCGCGATCAGGCGATGGCCGACCAGGATGCCCGGCGAGGACAGCGCTTCGATCGCCCGCTGCAGCGATGGATCGACAGGTTCAGTCATGGTCCCGGGCGTCGCGCGCGCGGCCGCCGGCGCCTATTCCGCCGCCACGCAGGCAACGAAGGATTCCAGCGGCTCCGGCGCGGCCGTGCGCTCGCTTGCCGCCACCCGATCGAGCGACAGATCATGCGGCGTGTTGCGGCGAAACAGCTTGGCAGGATTGCCGCGCCAGCAGCTATGCGGATCGAGCACCTCGCCCTTCATCAGGAAGGAATCCGCGTCCAGCACGGCGCGCTCGCCCATGATCACGCCGTAATGCACGAAGGCGGCGGCGCCGAGCGTGCAGCCCTCGGCCAGGCGGATGTGATCGGACTTGAACACGCCTTCCTCGAGCGAGTGCGATTGCAACACGCTGCCCTCGTTGAGGTTGCTGTAATCGCCGATCTGCGTGAGCGTGCGATCGGTGATGCAGCAGCCGCCATCGTAGACCTTGCGGCCGATCTTCACCCCCACCAGCGCGGAGACCCAATTCTTCAACGGCGTGCCCTTGAACAGTTCGACGATGGGCGAATCGGAAAGTTTCCAATGCCGTTCATGCGCCCAGAAATACGGATCGTAGATGGACACCAGTTTCGGCTCGAGCCGCTTGAAGCCGATGCTGGCTCTTTCGATGAAGGCAAAGAACGGGATCGCCGTCAGGGAGATGAAGGCGCCGGCGACGAACAGCGCGGCGATGCCGTAGTCCGGATAGTTCAGTACGGCCAGATGCGAGACGAGCAGCGTCATGAAGAAGAACATCCAGCGGGTCAGCAGCAGCAGCGAGGCCGTGATGAAATTGTGCACGTTCTTGCGGCGGATGCGCTGCCGGCGCTCCTCGGCGCTAAGCGCCGTGCTAAGATTCTTGTCGCGTTCCACGATGCGCGGGATCTCGAAAGCGGGCGATCCGAGCAGTCCGACGTTCTCGCGCACCGGGCCGTCGATCGGGATCAACGTCTTGGTGCCGATCAGGCAATTCGCGCCGGTGCGGCCGTCCGGCGGATAATGGATGTCGTTGCCGAGATAATTGCGTTCGCCGATGCATGTCGCGACCAGCCGGAACGAGGAGCTCGACATCTGCATGTTGATCATCGACAGCCCGTCCGAGACCATGGTCTTGCTGCCGATCTCGCACAGGAACGGATTGTCGTGCTTCTGGTTGGTGCCGAAATTCGATCCCGTCTGCTCGACCTCGTTCAGTTTCCAGCCGACGAAGCGCATGTAGTGCACGATGAGCGAGGTGTCGCCGAACAGCAGATTGTAGAATTGGGAATTGCTGGTCAGCGTAACGATGCGCTGCAGCCAGTAATGAAACCCGTACAGCACGTAGGTCTGGCCGGGCGCCAGCAGGCGCTGACAGAGCCGCGGCACGAGGTAGATGCCGGCCAGTCCCGTGACCAGCAGCCCGAAGAACGAGCCGGCGGAAGCCAGCAGCATCAGCGAAAGGAACGCCATCGTCGAGCCGGCCAAAGGCAGGGAGGCCTCGCCCGCGAACTGCGCGAAATACGGGTACCAGACGTCCAGCAGCATGATTGGGACCGGGACCAGGATCGCCAGCGCGCTCACAAGCTGCATGGCCGAATAGCAGCCGCGCCGCAGCGGCGTGCAGCGTTTGCTCTCGATCGGGCAATAATCGGCCTTGGTCTCGACCGCGGGGGAGCCGTGGTAGTGCTTGCCGTCCGGCACGCGCTGGCCGCTCTGCAGCGAAGAGGTGTGTCCGAGCTGCGAGCGGTTGCCCATCGTCGTGTCGATGTCGAGCACGCTCGCTTCGCCGACGAAGGCATGGCTGCCGATGGCGATCGGTCCGGTATGAATGAAATTGCCCTGCGCCCGGTAGCCCAGCAGGATCGAGTCCTTGCGCAGTACCGTGTCGTCGCCGACGGCGAACATATCGGTGCACACCGGGACGAAACGCGCATTGATGACGGCGCCGCGGCCGATTCTGGCGCCGAGCAGACGCAGATACAAATTGTGCAGCAAGCTGCCGCGGAAGGCCGCCACCGGCGCGCTCTGCACCAGCGTCTTGATCATCCAGAAGCGGAAGTAGCGCAGGCTCCAGATCGGAAAAGTCTCCGGCTTCCAGCGGCCGATCAGCAGCCATTTCGCCGCGATGGGAAGGGCGGTCAGCCCGGCAAAGGCGGCGACGGCGAACGCCGTGCTGCGCAGATAGAGCGCGAGCGGATCGCCCATCGCGCCGTAGGTCCAGATCAGGCCGGTGGCGGCGATCCAGAGCACCAGCAAGCCGTATCCGGCATAGAACAAGAGCTGCAGGGCGCCGCAGCCGTAATAGGAGAAGTCGGAGGAAACGTGGAACGGCTCCTTCTTGCCGGCGATGAAAACTTCTTCGGGCGTGTGCCCCAGATGCTCGGCCAGCTTGGCAACGGTCGGATACTGATAGATGTCGCGCATCGACACGTTCGACAGGGCCGCATGCTTGCGGATCCCGGCGCAGAAGCGCGCCATCAGCAGCGAGTGCGCACCCAGGTCGTTGAAGAAATGATCGTCGACCGACACGCGGTCGACCTTCAGCACCTCGGCGAGCGCGTGCGCCAGGATGCGCTCCTTCTCGGTTGAGGCGGCGACCGGCTGCTTGCCATGCAGGAACTGCGGACGTTTCGGCTTCGGCAGCTTCTTGTGATCCGCCTTGTTGCTGATCAGCATCGGGATGAAGGGAAGCTGTTCGAGGAAGGCGGGAACCATGCTGGCCGGCAGCCGGTTGCGCAGCGCGCGCACGATCTCGCCGCGCGGCAGCTCGCCGGCGCCTTGCTTGAGCGAGTAATAAGCCGCGAGCTCAAGCATCCCCGGCTCTGGCTCGTAGGTGGTGACGGCGGCCTGCGCGATCTGCGGTAGTTCCAGCAGGACGGATTCGATCTCGACCAGCTCGATGCGGTGGCCGCGGATTTTCACCTGCGTATCGATGCGGCCGAGGTACTCGATCTCGTCGTCCGCGTTGATGCGGCCGAGGTCGCCGGTGCGATAGATGCGTTTCGACGGATTGTTCGGGATGTCGAGGAAGTCGGCGATGAATTTCTTGCGCGTCAGCTCGTCCCGCTTCACATAGCCGGCGGCGAGCCCGATGCCGGCGATGCCGATTTCCCCCAGTTCGCCGCGCGCGACGGCGCGGTCGGCGGCCGGATCGAGAATGACGATGGAATAAGTCGGCAAAGGCGCGCCGATGGTGACCGGCTTGTTCGGCGTAAGCTCGCTCAGCGTGGCGGTGACCGTGGCCTCGGTGGGGCCGTATGAATTCAGGATGGTCCGCCCCGGACGATGCCAGCGCGCCACCAGATTTTGCGGGCAGGCCTCGCCGCCGACCAGCAGAATTCTCAGCTGCGGCAGCTCCTGTTCGATGGTCGCCAGCAAAGTGGGGCAGCAGGCGAGGCAGGTCACGCCGCGCGTGCGCAGAAAGTCGGCCAGCTCGTCGCCGATCAGGCTGGCGCCCGGCTCGCCGGGGATGAGGGTGGCGCCGGCGATCAACGGCACCCAAATCTCCTCGACCGAGAAGTCGAAGGCGATCGACATGCCCTGGTGCACGCGATCGCCGGGAGCGAAGCCGTACAGCGAGGCCGCCACCCGGACAAAATTGCAGATGCTGGGATGCTCGACCGCGACCCCTTTCGGATTGCCGGTCGTTCCCGAGGTATAGATGATGTAGCAGACCAGATCGGCGGGCGGCGCGACTTCGCTGTCGGCGAGGCGCGCCGGCGATTTCGCGTCGATGCCGCGTTTGGCGGCATCGAGATAAATTTGCCGCACATCGAAGGCGCCGAGCCTGTCGGCAAAGCCGGACATGGAGACGATGGCCGTCAGTTCCGCGTCCGCGACGATGAAACGAATGCGTTCCGTGGGGAATCCGGGGTCGAGCGGCACGTAGGCGGCATTGACCTTCATCACCGCCAGCAAGGCGACATAGGTTTCGACGGATTTATCGAACAACAGCCCGACGCGATCGCCGGACCTGATCCCCCGGTCTAGGAGATGCCGCGCCACCTGGTTGGCGCGCTCGTCAAGCTGCCGATAGGTGAGGACGGCGTGTCCGGCATCGACCGCGGCGCTGCGCCCGAAATGCTGGCAGGATTGTTCGAATAGATGGTTGAGCCGCTCGCCTTCCTGCCAGCGCACGGCATTGTTTTTGCCGTTGCAGGTCAGGACGTGTTGTCGATCGCTCGTCGGTTCGACGGGTTCGAACGACGCCGGCAGTTCGTCGGCGCTGCGGAAATAGACCGGGCGGCGAGGCGGCATGCCTCGCTCGTTGACGGAATGTCGTGAGCTCAACTCGCGAATTTCGACACTATTGCCCATTGCAGCGGTCTTGTCGTTGCTGACTAGGAGCACCGGCCGGTCGTGCAAACAGTTCCACAGGACACATCGACCGCCGAAACCCTCACCGCTGCGGACAACAACGCCCGCGGCGA
>JACQDO010000176.1 GCA_016201085.1 Hyphomicrobiales bacterium
CTTCTTGAGCACGCGCTCGGAATTGATACCGGCGCCATCGTCGGCGAATTTGATGACGATGCGGCTGCCACGATGTTCGGCGGAAAGCCGGATCGTGCCTTCCTCGCTTTTGCCGGCGGCCAAGCGATCGGCCGGCGGCTCGATGCCGTGATCGACCGAATTGCGGATGATGTGAGTCAACGGATCGCCTAGGCGCTCAATGATGGAACGGTCGACTTCGGTTGTCTCACCCGACATTTCCAGCCGGACCTTCTTTGCGGTTTTGGTCGACAGCTCGCGGACCAGCCGCGGCATGCGCTGGAACACCGAACCGACCGGCTGGGCGCGCATCGACATCACGCTGTCTTTAAGTTCGCGGGTGTGGTGAATGACTTCTTCGAGGATTTGCGCCAAACGGCCGCTGGTTCCCTCGGGAAGGTCCTGAACGATCTGTCCCAGCATGGCCTGAGAGATCACCAGTTCGCCCACCATGTTGACGACGCGGTCGATGCGTTCAAGCTCGATGCGGGTGGTGGTGGCACCAGGTTTAGCGGCAGCCGAGCGGCCGCCGGTGGCGGCCTCAGGATGTTCGGCGACGGCAGGCGTTGCCGGTTTCGCGGCCGGTGCCGCAGTGGCGCTTGCTGGCAACGCAGCGGTCGGCTCCTGCGGCGCGATCGGCGGAGCGTCGGCGACCTCGACCATCTCGGGGGCCGGAGCATTGCTGCTTTCCACAATCTCCAGATCGCAGTCGCCGACCACGAATTCGAACACTTCGTCGATCTTGGCGCGCGGCGCCGACGTTTGCAGTGTACCGGTCCACCAGATATAGGGCCGGTCCGGCTCCATCTGCGACAGCGAGGGCATCTCGTTGGTCTGCGCCACGAGCTCGAGCTCGCCCAGCTTGCGCAGCTCGCGAATGAGATAGAGCGGCTCGTTTGCCTTCTTCAGCAGCTCAGCCTTGGGTCGGAACGTAATGGCGTATGCGCGCATGGCGCTCGCTGCGTCCGCGTGGATGTCGTCGAAATTGACCGCGACCGGCTTGAAATCGAGCCCATCGAACTCCGCCGGGGCCGGGGCGTTGTCGTCCGCGCCCGCCGCCGGCGCGGCCGCACCGCCCGCCTTGTCGCCGTCGATGATTTGCTGCAGCGCGGCGCGAACTTCGTTGCCAAATTGACGGTGTCATCGGATTGCTGGCCTTCGCGAATATCGGTCAGACCAGCCTCGATTTGCTGCAAGGCCTCGTCGCATTCGTCAAAAAACGTCTGCTTTAATTGATCTAAACTTGCCATAACTTTCAGCCCTTAATTGGCTTCGATTCTTAGGGAGCAACCTTGCGAACGGTTTCGACCAACCGGTCGGGATCGAACGGCTTGACCATCCAGCCAGTGGCTCCGGCCTCGCGCGCGAGATTCTTTTTGTCGGTCTCACTTTCGGTCGTCAGCACAAGAATGGGTGTCGCCTTGTGCGTCGGATTCTTGCGCAGCTGGCGGATGACTTCGTAACCATCCATCCGCGGCATATTGATATCGGTGATGACAACGTCGACCTGCTCGTTGACCAGCACATCGAGTCCGTCCTGACCGTCGACGGCCTGCAGCACGTCGAAGCCAGCTTCGGCGAGCGTAAGCATGAGCATGTCGCGCATCGTCTTGGAATCGTCGATCGTCAATATTCGCTTGCCCATGACACTCTCACTGATTTGATTTGCATCCATCCGATTGAACTCAGATTGCTCCGGGCCGGCATCCGCGGCCTGCGGCGCAACGGCTGCGTCGGTCTCTCCGGCGCTCAGATTCTGCGGTTGATCTAGATCGTTTTGGCTGACATCGAGGTACCGCATCCAGACGATGCCAAGGTCTTCGAAGGCATTGATAAACTCCGCCGATGGATTTCCGATCGAGATCGCTTCGCGGCTATGCAATGCAGCGAAGATGATCTGGATGCAGGGCAGCGTGATCGACTCAACCTGCGAGGCGTCGATGCGAAGCGGAGCCTCGTCGTTCACACGCTGGCGAACCAGTTCGAGGAAGCCTTCGGCGGCGGCAAGATCGAGCGTCGCCGGCAGCAGTAGCGGACCGTTATCAACGTCGATCTTCATGGCTGTGAACTGCATTCTTGAATTCCATGAGTGTTGCGTCTTGTTTCATCCCAGGCGGACCGCATGGGTGGGTTGTTTGTCTCGTGGCTGCGCAATCGGCTGGTGTTCGCAGGCATCGAGAATCGCATCGGCCATGTGCGACAGCGCTACCTGTTTCATAACCGCGCCGTTTTCGAATGCCGCTCGCGGCATGCCGTAGATCAACGAGGAAGCCTCATCCTGGCCGAGTGTGATCGCGCCCGCATTGCGCATGTCGAGCATGCCAAGGCTGCCGTCCTTGCCCATACCGGTCAGGATCACGCCGATTGCGGTTTTTCCGGCAACACGAGCCACCGACCGGAATAGAAAATCCACCGATGGACGATGGCCCGAGACCGTGGGTCCGTCATCCAAACGGAGCTTGTAATGACTGCCGCTACGGACCAATTCCATATGATGCGAGCCCGGCGCGATGTAGGCATGGTTGGGCTCGACAATGTCGTCGTGCTTTGCCTCCGACACCGTCATCGGGCATTCACGGTTGAGACGCTCGGCAAAGGCGGTGGTGAAGCGCGGCGGCATATGCTGGGTGATGAGGATCGGCGGACATTCAGCCGGCATATCCATGAGCAGCAACTTCAGAGCTTCCACGCCGCCGGTCGATGCGCCGACCGCGATGATTTTCTCGGAACGGCCGACCGGTCGCTCACGCGGGCGCATGGGCACCGGGACGCGACGCACGCCGACGCGCGCATGCGCGGCGGACTTGACCTTCGCCTGCAGTTCGGCGGAAAGCCCGGTCAGCGCCTTGGCAATATCCACCGTCGGTTTGGCGATGAAATCGACGGCGCCGATTTCGAGCGCCTCGAGCGTGATTTCCGCGCCGACCTGGGTGAGAGTAGAGACCATGACCACCGGCATCGGCCGCAGCGTCATGATCTTGCGCAGGAACGTCACGCCGTCCATATTCGGCATCTCGACATCCAGCGTAACGACGTCGGGATTGAGCGCCTTGATGCGCTCGCGCGCTTCGAAGGGATCGCCGGCGGTGCCGACCACCTCGATCTCGGGGTCCTCCGACAGCAGCATGGACAGCAGCTGCCGGATCACTGCTGAGTCGTCGACGATGAGAACGCGGACGGGTTTTTTCATTGTCTAAGCCGCTATTCGTTGAACAGTTCGATTTCGCCGCCTGTCCTGCGCGATGACAGACGACTGACATATTCGTTTTCTTCGCGCGCGACGGCGGAGGACTCTCCGGTACCCAGTAATCGGCGCACGACTTTTCCTGTCGCGGGGTAGTAGTGGATACGCCGCGGCAGCTGCCCGCCGAGATCATGCGCTACGCATCGCAGTCCCTCGGCTTCCAGGTAACGCATGATGAATTCAGAATTCTCCGTGCCGATGGCATTCTGACTATCGGTGACGTTGCCGCCGCCGAATACCTTGATCTCGAGCGCTTCGCGCGAGCATCCGGCTTTCATCAGCTCGTTGATCAGCTTCTCCATGGCGAAGTTGCCGAAGCGCGTCGACTGCAGATCGCCCGCCCAATTACCGGCGTGACTGTGCGGAAGCATGAAGTGGTTCATGCCACCGATGCCCCTGCGCTGATCGCGTATGCAAGCCGAGACACAAGAGCCGAGGACGGTCACCAGCATTTCATCGGTTTTTTCGGTGACGAAGAACTCGCCCGGAAAGACCTTCACCATCCACGTTGCACTCGTGGTGTCGTAGAAGCGCCGTGTGGCGATGCTACTGGCGCCATTGTCGACACCGGTATTAGCTGGCTGCCGGACCGCCGTTGCGACGCTCACGCTTCCCTCCGGTAAATTGTACGGCCGACAAGCCGCAAGCCCGGGTGCGCTCCGATCAACGATTCGGAATGACCGATGTACAGCCATCCACCAGGCTTGATTTTCTGGGTGAGGCGTTCGACCAGCGTCGTCTTGGTAGCGGCATCGAAGTAGATCATCACGTTGCGGCAGAAGATGGCGTCGAAAATGCCGTGGAAAGGCCACGTTTCCATCAGATTGAGGCGGCGGAATGTGACGAGCTTTTGTACCGCCTCGTCGACCTTCACGCTCGCGTTTTCATGCTTACCGTCGATGGGACGAAAGAACTCGCGATAGGTCTTGGGAACTTCGTCGATCGAATTCGCCTGATATTCGCCGCGAATGCCTTTGCCGACGACGTCGGTGTCGATATCGGTCGCCAGAATTTTCACGTCATGGCGATCGACGTCGCGAATTTCGCGCTTGAGCACGACCGCGATCGTGTACGGCTCTTCCCCGGTCGAACAACCGGCCGACCAGACTCGAAGGCGGCGGCCAACGGCGCCATGCGTGCTTTGCGTAAATGGTAGGGCTACATGCGTACGAAAATGATCGAAGTGATGCGCTTCGCGAAAGAACTTGGTGAGGTTGGTCGAGATCGCGTTGATGAAACTTTCCAATTCGGCCGGATCGGCGGCAAGATGTTCGCGATACTGCCGAAACGAGGTCAGACCAAGCGCCCGCAGGCGGCGCGACAGGCGGCTGTAAACGAGATTGCGTTTGCTGTCGGCAAGCGCGATTCCCGCCTGTTCGTGGGCAAACTGCGCCAGGCTCCGAAAGTCGGCATCGGAGAAGGCAAATTCGCGCGGTGGCTCAGCGGCGACGGGCTCGCTAACGGCAATCGCCGTCGCTGCGCCACTAATATTACGCGACATGCCGGAATCCCTTGTTGCCCGACACTCGCCGGTCCGGATCGCTCACGGCGTCTGCGTCGAGCTTGAAGAAAGCGACGCGCTCGTCCATGGCCTTGGCTTGATGCTCCAGCGTCTTGGCGGTGGCGGCGTTCTCCTCGACCAGCGCCGAGTTTTGCTGCGTCACCTCGTCCATCTGGGTGAGGGCCTTGTTGACCTGCTCGATGCCGCTCGCCTGTTCATTGCTGGCATTGGCGATGTCGGCCACAATCGAGGCCACCGTCTTGATCGACTCGACGATCTCGGTGAGCGCCGTACCGGCGCGGTTGACCAGGTCGACGCCGTCCTTGACCTGGCCGTTCGAGTTGGTGATCAGATCCTTGATGTCCTTGGCGGCCTGCGAGGAGCGTTGTGCCAGGCTGCGTACTTCGGAAGCGACCACCGCGAAGCCGCGGCCGGCCTCGCCGGCACGCGCGGCTTCCACCGCGGCATTTAATGCCAGCAAGTTGGTCTGGCGGGCGATTTCGTCGATGACGCCGATGATGTCGGATATCTTGCGCGAGGAATCTTCGATCTTGGCCATGGCATCGACCGCCTTGGCGACCACCTGGCCGCCGCGATCGGCGACGGTTTGGGTGTTGGCGGCCGATTGATTGGCGTGTTGTGCGTTCTCGGCGTTCTTCTTCACCGTCGCGGAAATCTGTTCCATCGAGGCGGAGGTCTGCTCCAGGCTCGCCGCCTGCTCCTCGGTTCGTTGCGACAGGTCGGTCGTGCTGGTCGATATCTCGGCGGTGGCATTGGTCACCTCGCGCCCGACCTGCGCGATCGATTGGATCGTATCGCGCAGCTGTCCGACCGCACCGTTGAAGTCGTCACGAATCTGCGCATAGGCGCCCGACAGACCTTCATCGAGGCAGACCGTCAGATCGCCGTCGGCCAGCCGCTTGAGGCCGGATGCCAGCACCTGCAGTACGCGGGCCTGCTCCTCGGCGGCTTCAGCGCGTTCTTCGGCCGCCTTGGCCTGAATTTCCGCTTCGATCTTTTGCTGCCGTGCCGCTGCATCGGCTTCCTGCTGCTGACGAGCGGCGGCTTCGTCGGCTTCACGACGTGCCTTTTCGATTGCCGTCAGCTTGAGCGCCTCGACGGCGGCCGCGATGTCGCCGATCTCATCCTTGCGGCCGAGGCCCGGCAGCACCAGATCGAAATCGCCTTCGCCCATGCGCTTGATCGCGCCGGCGATTCCCATAATCGGTTTGGTGATTCCGCGGCTAATAATAAAGGAAGCCACGCAGCCGAGAATGACCACGAGCAGCATACCGCCAATCAGCATCGTACTCTGCTGCTCTAACGCGACATTGTTGAGCGCAATTTTCCTGTCTCGCAGTTCCTTGCTGCTTTCTATCAGCTCATCGGTTAACTTTTCTATTTCCGCGAAACTCCGCGTGGCGCTCATCATCAACATCAACGCCGAGCCGGCATCGCCGTCGGCCATTTCGATGACACCGCGGGCCTGCTTTTGGTATTTCGCGATCGACGATTCCAGCTTGCCGACGTTCTCGGCGGTCTTGGCGTTATCGAATTTTATTGTTTGTATAAGTTTGAATTTGTCCCCCATCTCTCCCAACACCAAGGCTGCTGCCGAGGCGAGAGTCTTTATCTTGTTCTGATCGCTCTCGTTGGCCGCCGTCGCCATCAGACGATAAAGATTCACCTGAGCCGACAATGCCGTCGTGTTGAAGTCCGCTACGACTTCCGCTTGCCGGACTGGACCGATGACAAGCGAATCGACCGCCAACTGGTTCGCGCGCTGCTCATGTAGAACATAAGCGCCGACCCCGATGAGCACCAAGATCAGAAACGCTGGTGCAATCAGAACTTTCCATCGGAGTCTTAGATTTGCGAACCAGGTGAACATGACGTTGTATCCATTCAATCGAGATCAAGACTTACGCTTAGCGGAACGAAGGAGGGTCGCCGAAGTGACCCTCTTCTGCTTTCATCAGCTCTTGTAGACGCCGGCGCAAACGGCGGTTTCCGCGAGCCGCTGGCAGTACATCTGCTTGGGTTCGATTTTCTTGCTTACGGGATTGACGAACTTGTAGTCCTGCCAGAACTCCGCCTGCTTGCGCGCCATCTCGGTGCGCTCCTTGACGTAGTACTTGCCATCCACGTCCTGCGCGTCGATGAGGTCCTTGCCGATAAGCTTCGCATTGGAGCCGTGCGACAGCACTTTGCCATCGAGACCGTAGACGACGACGTACAGATCGCGGTCGGTGAACCCGCCGTCCTTACTGTTGAAAGCGGCGTAGGCCTTGTCGGCGCCTTGTGAGCCGATGAAGGCGACCGCTTTTTTCACCATCGCGATGGCTTCATCCTTGGTGGCGAATTCCGCGCTTAAGGCGGGAACGCTGATGCCGGCGACAATGGCAATCGCGACCATGAGATTTGTTCTTTTCATCCTGGTTCTCCATTCACAAGGGTTAGAACTCTTTCCAATCCGGGTCTTCGTTGACGGCGGTGGCGAGAGCGGCCTGCATGCGGCCGACCGGACCGCCGCGGCTGCCGCCTGCGACGACGCGTTTGGGCGCCGCGGCCGGTTGCTGTTTGGGCGTGACCGGTGCGCGCGATGGCTTGGCGGCGGCTGGACGTTTCTCGGGAGTTGAAGTAGATGCCGGCGCCGCGGCGGCGACGTCGGAACCGGCGGCGAGCTTGAAGAAAGCAACGCGCTCGTCCATGGCCTTGGCCTGGTGCTCCAGCGTCTTGGCGGTGGCGGCGTTTTCCTCGACCAGCGCCGAGTTCTGCTGCGTCACCTCGTCCATCTGTGTGAGCGCCTTGTTGACCTGCTCGACGCCCGAGGCCTGTTCGGCGCTGGCATTGGCGATGTCGGCCACAATCGAGGCCACCGTCTTGATCGACTCGACGATCTCGGTGAGCGCCGTGCCGGCTTTATTCACGAGATCGACGCCGTCCTTCACCTGACCGTTCGAGTTGGTGATCAGGTCCTTGATGTCCTTGGCGGCCTGCGAGGAGCGCTGCGCCAGGCTGCGCACCTCCGAGGCCACCACCGCGAAGCCGCGTCCCGCTTCGCCGGCGCGGGCGGCTTCCACCGCGGCGTTGAGCGCCAGCAAGTTGGTCTGGCGGGCGATTTCGTCGATGACGCCGATGATGTCGGAGATCTTGCGCGAGGACTCCTCGATCTTGGCCATGGCATCGACCGCCTGGGCGACCACCTGGCCGCCGCGGTCGGCAACCGTGCGGGTGCCGGTCGCCGATTGATTGGCGGCCTGGGCGTTTTCGGCGTTCTTCTTCACCGTGGCGGAAATCTGTTCCATCGAGGCGGAGGTCTGCTCGAGGCTGGCCGCCTGCTCCTCGGTACGCTGCGACAAATCCGTCGTGCTGGTCGAGATCTCGGCCGAGGCGTTGGTAACCTCACGCGCCGAGGCCTTGATCTCGCCGATGGTGGCGCCGATGCGCTCGGCCATCATGTTGGCGTCGCTTTTCAGCTTGCCGAACATGCCCTGATATTCAGCCGAAATGCGCTGGGTGAGATCGCCATTGGCGAGCGAACCCATCATGCCGGCGAGGTCGTCGAGCGCACGGCCGGTGTTGTCGCACAGCGAGTTCATCGCGGTGGCCAGATTGAGCATGAAGTCTTTCTTGCCCTCGAGCGGCACGCGCTTGGAGAAATCGCCGGCCACCGCGGCCTGCACCAGGTCGGCGACTTCGCCTTCGATCGCCGTCTCGACGGTCTCGTTGCGCCATTCCACCACGACGCCGGCGCGCTGGCCGTTCTTATCGATGACCGGGGTGGCGATGTGGTGGAATTTCTGAGTTCCGACCGTAATGTGGGACTCGCGGGTTTCCGTCAATGCATCGAGAATCTTGCGCTGGTGCGCGGGGTCCTTGTGGAACACGTCCATATTGGCGCCGATCAGCTTGCCGGCGTCGAAATGCGGCAGCGCCTTGCGGATTTCAAGCTCGGCCTCGCGCAACATCTTCTGCAAGGTTGAGTTCATGTACATGATGTTGTAGTCGCCGTCGGCGACCATCACGTTCGACTTGACCACGTCGAGCGCCGAGCGCACGCGCAGATTGATCACCTTTTCGGCGACCGACTGCTTGAACACCTCGGTGGCCTTGGCGATGTCGCCGA
>JACQDO010000177.1 GCA_016201085.1 Hyphomicrobiales bacterium
AGCCCGACCGACCAGCTCAGGATCACGCAGACGCCGACTAGCGCCATCGCCGGGTCCATCCAGACCCAGCCGTAGAACCAACCGGCCAGCAGCGCGACGATCGCCAGCACCGAGGTCATGGCGTCGGCCAGCACGTGCACGTAAGCGGCGCGCAGATTGGAATCGTGCGCGTGGTGATGATGGTGGCCGTGCTCATGATCGTCATCGTGATCATGATCATGATGCGCATGCGCGTGCTGATGATCCTCATCGAACAGCAGCCAGGCGCTGGCGAGATTGACCGCAAGGCCGACCACCGCCAGCCAGGTCGCCGGCTCGAAGTCGATCGGCACCGGCGCGACCAGGCGCATCGCCGCCTCGTAGCCGATCGCCAGCGCGATCATGGCGAGGATCAGCGCGCTGGTAAACGCCGCCAGCTCGCCGACCTTGCCGGTGCCAAAGGTAAAGCGCGGGTCGCGCGCGTGATGGCGCGCGAAGCGATAGGCCAGCGCGGCGATGGCGAGCGCGCCGGCATGGGTCGACATGTGCCAGCCGTCGGCCACCACCGCCATCGAACCGAAAATGGTACCGCCGACGATTTCCGCCACCATCATGATGGCGGTGAGCACGACCACGAACCAGATGCGCCGCTCGTGCCGTTCGTGCTTGGCGCCGAGAAAGACGTGGGGGTGGCTCCAGGGCTCGATCGAATGGGTGTGCATGGGGCACCTCGCAAGATTCTGCCCGCTATGTACGACCGCTTTGCGCCCGGCGCTACCCCGCCATTTTGCGCAGCAGCGTCTGCGTTTCATTCGCAAGTCTCAGGGTCAGCTCGCGCGCCGGCATTTCGCGGCCCAGCGAAGCCGCCTGCCCGGTCCACATCGCCGAGAAATCGCCGGAGCCTTGCGCCTGCGCCTTGGCGTGCAGCGGCGCCAGCGCGCCGCCGGCCAGCGGGAATTCCGGCGCGACTTCGCTGATCGGCCCCAGCTCGCGCATGACGCGGTTGATCAGGCCGCGCGCCGGCCGGCCGGTCATCACATTGGTCAGCAGGGTGCCGTCATCTTGCGCGCTCTTCAGCGCGGCGCGATGCGGCGGCAGAATCTTGGCCTCCGGGCAAAACAGAAACGCCGTGCCGATCTGCACGGCGGCGGCGCCCAGCGCCAGCGCCGCCGCGATGCCGCGCGCGTCGCCGATGCCGCCGGCGGCGATCACCGGCAGGCGCACCGCGTCGGCGATCTGCGGAATGAGCGCGAAGCTGCCGACCTGCGTCGCCAGATTATCGGTGAGGAACATGCCACGATGGCCGCCCGCCTCGTAGCCCTGCGCGATCACCGCGTCGCAACCGTTCGCTTCCAGCCAGCGCGCCTCGGCCACCGTGGTGGCCGAGCTCATGATCTTGCAGCCGGCAGCCTTGACGCGCGCCACCAGCGCGGCATCCGGCAGCCCGTAATGGAAACTCACCACCGCGGGCTTGAGCTCCTCCACCGCGGCGCAGAATTCGGCGTTGAATGGCGTGCGGTTGGTGGTAGGCACCGGCGCCGCCGGGTCGATGCCGAATTCGGCGTAATAGGGCTTGAGCCGCTCGCGCCAGGCGTGCTCGCGCGCATTGTTGAGCGTCGGCGGCTTGTGCGCGAAGAAATTCAGATTGAGCGGCTTTTCCGTCGCGGCGCGGAAGCTCGCGACCTGCGCGCGCATCTTCGCCTCGTCGAGCATGCCGACCGGCAGCGAGGCGAGCGCGCCCGCTTGCGCCACCGCAATGGCGAGATCGGTGTCCATGGCGCCCGCCATCGGCGCCTGCACGATCGGGTGTTCGATCCCGAACAGGTCCAGCAAACGTCGGTCCGGCCACATCAGTAGTGCTCCTTGTCTCGCCGACCGCGAGCTTAGCGCGGCCGCAGACAAACAAACATTCGCAAGGGTGCAAGCTTACCTTCGCGCGCGGCCGAGGGAACTCCCAAACGGCCTCATGGTGAGGAGCGTCGCGAAGCGACGCGTCTCGAACCATGGGGCCGCCCCATCCTTCGAGACGGGCGCCAAAGCGCCCTCCTCAGGATGAGGGCGGATTAAATCTTCGCCTAACCTTGAGCCCGACGCGTCCCTAAGCGAGATGGCATCGCAACTCGGGCTTGCCCGAGTTGCGCAAAATTAGATTGTCGAAAGTCGGGTATACCCAACTTTCGATGACAAGCCCGGCCATGACAACTAATCTATCCCCCCATGCCCGTCCCGACCCACAACCGCTACCCCTACTCCCCCATCGCCGAGCGCCCAGTCTACGACTGGCCGCAGGCTAAGCGGCTCGCCGTCTATATCGCTCTCAATCTCGAATGGTTCTCCTTTGGGGAGGGTCTCGGCGCCGAGCTGGCGCCCGGCGGGCCGCAACCGGATGTGCTCAATTACGCCTGGCGCGATTACGGCAACCGCGTCGGCGTCTTTCGCCTGGCCGAGTTGTTCGCCGAGCTGAAGCTACCGGTCACGCTGCTGGTCAATTCGGCGATGCTCGAGCATGCGCCGCAGGCGCTCGCCGCCTTTCCAGGCGCCGACATTGTCGGCCACGGCCGCAGCAATTCCGAACGGCAGGGCACGCTCAGCGAAACCGACGAGCGCGCGCTGATCGACGAGACCACGCGCGTGCTCGAACGGCATTGCGGCCAACACCCGCGCGGCTGGCTCGGACCCTGGATCTCGCAGTCGCCGCGCACGCCCGACCTGCTGCAGGAAGCCGGCTACGCTTATTTGCTCGACTGGTGCCACGACGACCAGCCCACCTGGATGAAGACGCGCAAGGGCCGCATCCTCTCGGTGCCGTACCCGCAGGAGCTTAACGACATTCCGCAGATCGTGGCGCGCAAGCGCGAGGGCGCCGACTTCGCCGACATGATCGTCGATGCCTTCGACGTCATGCAGGACGAATGCGCCCAGCGCCCGCTGGTGATGGGCGTAGCACTTCATCCCTACGTTGTCGGCCAGCCGCACCGCTTCAAGCATCTCAAGCGCGCACTGGCGCACATTGTCGGCAAGGCCAGCGAAAAAGTGTGGTTCACCACCTCGGGCGAGGTCGCCAAGCATGCGACGGCGCTGCCGGCGGGCACGGTGCCGTGATGGTGGCCGTTATTCTGCCGCTTATCGAAGCCGCCGCGTATTTGGCGCCCCGCGGGGCGCTGATCGGACTCGATCTCGGCAGCAAGACCATCGGCGTCGCGGTGAGCGATCCCGACCGCCGGCTGGCGACCGGGGTGACCACCATCGCGCGCCGCAATTTCACCGCCGACGCCGCCAAAGTACTGGCGCTGGCGGCCGAGCGCCAGGCCGCCGGCTTTGTGCTTGGCCTGCCGCTCAACATGGATGGCTCGGAGGGTCCGCGCGCGCAATCGACGCGCGCCTTCGCGCGCAATTTCGCCAGGCTTACCGATTTGCCGATCGCGCTGTGGGACGAGCGGCTGTCGACGGCGGCGGTCGAACGCACGCTGATCGAAGCCGACGTCAGCCGCGCCAAGCGCGCCGCCGTCATCGACGAACATGCCGCCATCTTCATCCTGCAAGGCGCGCTCGACCGGCTGGCGCGCCTCACCTAAAGCGAAGGGCGAGCCTTGCCGGCCCGCCCTCGCCTTCCTTCAACGGTTCACGCCTCAGTAGGGACATGGGGTGTAGCTGGGTGAGCCCGGCGACCCGCCGCAGCGCGAATAGCCCCAACTGCGGTAGTACCGGGTCCGATATTCCGGCGCGTAGACATAGTCGTCGGCGGAGTAGACCGGAGCCGGCGCGTAGGCGTAGCCGGGCTCATAGGCATAGTCGTTGCCGTAATAGTAGGCGTAGCCGTTGTTGTACGAACCCGCTACCGCCGCGCCGACAAGCGCACCGGCGGCAAAGCCGCCGATCACCGCCGCGTTACGGCCGTTGCGCGCCTCGCTTGGCGAAGCCGCCGCCAACGCCAGCGCGCCCGTCATGGCGAGTGTCAGAGCATATTTCGCAATCGTCCTCATGGTGCCTCCTTTGCCCGGCTTTTGCGGGCGTCTGAGGCATCAACACGGGAACAGCGGTCGCGGTTCCGGCAAAACAACCGACTGTGGATCAATCGGTTGCGCCCTTGCCGCAGGGCAAACTTGCGCCTATAGACCTGCCTTTAATGACCATCGCGCCGAAACCCTCCTTCGTCCTCAGCCAGCGGCATTTGTTGGGGATTGAGGGCCTTTCGCGCGCCGATATCGTCGGCCTGCTCGACCTCGGCGAGGAATTCGTCGAACTCAACCGCCAGGTCGAGAAAAAGCGCACCTCGCTGCGCGGCCGCACCCAGATCAACCTGTTCTTCGAAGTCTCCACCCGCACGCAGGCCTCCTTCGAGCTGGCCGGCAAGCGGCTAGGCGCCGACGTGATGAACATGTCGGCCTCCTCCTCGTCCATGCGCAAATGCGAGACGCTAATCGACACCGCGATCACGCTCAACGCCATGCACCCCGACATCCTGGTGGTGCGCCACCAATCCTCCGGCGCGGTTGCCTTGCTGGCCAGCAAGCTCGACTGCTCGGTGGTCAATGCCGGCGACGGCGCGCACGAGCACCCGACCCAGGCGCTGCTCGACGCCCTCACCATCCGCCGCAACAAGGGCCGCATCGAGGGCCTGCTGGTGGCGATCTGCGGCGACATCCTGCATTCGCGCGTGGCGCGCTCCAATATCATCCTGCTCAACCAGTTGGGCGCGCGCGTGCGCGTGGTGGCGCCCTCGACGCTGCTGCCGCCCGGGATCGACCGCCTGGGCGTGGAAGTCGCGCGCGACATGCGCGAGGGCCTGGCCGACGCCGATATCGTGATGATGCTGCGGCTGCAACGCGAGCGCATGAACGGCTCCTACGTGCCGTCGGTGTCGGAGTATTTCCACTACTGGGGCCTCGACGAGAAGAAGCTCGCCTATGCCAAGCCGGGGGCGATGGTGATGCACCCGGGGCCGATGAACCGCGGCGTCGAGATCGACTCCATCGTCGCCGACGGCGTGCAGTCGCTGATCCGCGAGCAGGTGGAGATGGGCGTGGCCATCCGCATGGCCGTGCTGGAAGCGCTGTCGCGGAAGCTGCCGCATGCGTAGCTCTTCGTCATTCCGGGACGGCCCGAAGGGCCGGACCCGGAATCCAGAGCCACGCACCGAGTATGTATCTGGATTCCGGGTTCGCTCGCCTCGCTCGCGCCCCGGAATGACAGGGTGGGATGAATGATGTTGTCTGACCGCCGCCCGATCCTGTTCGCCAACGCCCGCATCGTCGATCCGTCGCGCGATCTCGACATCGTCGGCGACCTGCTGATCGCCGAGGGCACGATCCGCGAGGCCAAGAAGGGCATCGGCGCCGCCGGCGTGCCGGAAGGCACCGACATCGTCGATTGCCGCGGCAAGCTGATCGCGCCCGGCCTCATCGACATGCGCGCCTTCATCGGCGAGCCCGGCGCCGGCCACCGCGAGACCTTCGCCTCCGCCAGCCAGGCGGCCGCCGCCGGCGGCGTCACCACCATCATCTGCCAGCCCGACACCTCGCCGGTGATCGACGATCCGGCCCCCGTCGACTTCGTGCTGCGCCGCGCGCGCGACACCGCGATCGTGCATGTGCATCCGATGGCCGCCATCACCAAGGGCCGCGAAGGCAAGGAGATGACCGAAATCGGCCTGCTCAAGGCCGCCGGCGCGGTCGCCTTCACCGACGGCGAGAAATCGGTCACCAACGCGCAGGTCATGCGCCGCGCGCTCACTTACGCGCGCGACTTCGACGCGCTGATCGTGCATCAGACCGAGGATCCCGACCTGATCGGCGACGGCGTGATGAACGAAGGCGAATTCGCCGCCCGCCTCGGTCTCCTGGGCATTCCGAAAGCCGCCGAAACCGTGATGCTGGAGCGCGACCTGCGGCTGGTGGCGCTGACCGGCGGACGCTATCACGCGGCCTCCGTCACCTGCGCGGATTCGCTCGCCGTGCTGGCGCGCGCCAAGGAAAGCGGCCTGAAAATCAGCGCCTCGGCCTCGATCAATCACCTCACGCTCAACGAAAACGACATCGGGCCCTATCGCACCTTCTTCAAAATGTCGCCGCCGCTGCGCGCGGAAGAGGATCGCAAGGCGTTGGTCGAGGCGATCTCGCGCGGCCTCATCGACGTGGTGATGTCAGACCACAATCCGCAGGACGTCGAGGTCAAGCGGCTGCCGTTCGCGGAAGCCGCCGCCGGCGCCATCGGGCTGGAGACCATGCTCGCCGCCGGTTTGCGGCTGGTGCATAGCGGCGAGATCGAGCTGAT
>JACQDO010000173.1 GCA_016201085.1 Hyphomicrobiales bacterium
CACCAGCGCGGCATCGACACGGTCGGCCTCGAGTTGCGCGCGGGCGACGGCGAAATTGGCATTCACCACGGTGATGTCCCGGCCGAGATCGATGCCCTTGGCGGCCAGGTACATCTTGGTGACCTGGAATTGCGAGCCGCCCATGTCGACGGCGAGCTGCTTGCCCTTGAGATCGGCCAGCGACTTGATGGCCGGATTCTTGGTGAAGATGACGAGATCGGCAAGCGTGAAGCCGGTGCCGACGATGCGCACCGGCACGCCTTCCTGGTAGAGCTTTTGTAGGACAGTCGGGCCGCCGATCAGCACGTCGGTCTCGCCGGTGGCGAAGCCGGCATAGAAGGCCGAGATCGAGGGATAGGGTTTGGCATCGAGATTGAAGCCGTGCTTGGCGTCGATGCCCTTGGCCTTCATGATGTTCCAGACCAGCGGATTGAACACCGGCAGCGTAAGGCTGGAGACCTTGATCGTCGGCTTGTCCTGTGCCTGCGCCGGGGCAGCGACGAGCGCGCTTGAACAAATGGCGAAAAACGCGACGAGCGCGGCAAAGCCGCGTCGAGACAATGTCGGCATGGACAGCTCTCCCTGGTGAAATCCATTCGTGGTCTTGGCGCCACGATTGTTATGAATGAAGCAGGCCCAGCGGCGAAGACTTTACTCGGCTTTCGTTGGCGTGCAAATGTTCATGCTCCACGGGCCGGGAGCATGAGATGCCGCAAATCGCCGCACAAGATGGCACCCGCTTGTATTTTGAGCAGGCGGGCGAGGGCTCGGCCGTCATCTTCGTGCACGAATATGCCGGCGATTATCGCACCTGGGAGCCGCAGATGCGCTATTTCTCCCGCGCGCATCGCTGCGTCACCTACAGCCAGCGCGGCTATCCGCCCTCCGACGTGCCGGAGAATAGCGCGCGCTACAGCCAGGATATCGCGCGCGACGACGTGCTCGCGCTGATGGATGCGCTCAAGATCGACAAGGCGCATGTGGTCGGGCATTCGATGGGCGCCTATACCGCGCTGCATGTCGGCATGCTGCGGCCCGAGCGCTGCCTGTCGGTGACGGCGGCCGGCTGCGGCTGGGGCTCGACGCCAGATGCGAAGAAGCGCGAGGAGATGAAGGCGCTCGCCGCCGAGACCGGCCGCATGTTCGCCGCCGAGGGGATCGTCGCGGCCGCGGCGAAATATGCCGACGCGCCGATGCGCCAAGCGCTCAAGCACAAGGATCCGCGCGGCTATGCCGAATTCGCCCGTATGCTGGCCGAGCATTCGGCGCAAGGGCACGCGCACACCATGCTCAATCTCCAGCTCAAGCGCCCG
This sequence comes from Hyphomicrobiales bacterium, assembly GCA_016201085.1. Taxonomy (GTDB): domain Bacteria; phylum Pseudomonadota; class Alphaproteobacteria; order Rhizobiales; family Xanthobacteraceae; genus Pseudolabrys. The sequence goes on from JACQDO010000173.1 coordinate 1,314, forward strand.
ACGCTGTGGGAGATGGAGGACAAGCTCAAGCGCTTCACCGTGCCGCTGCTGATCGTGGTCGGCGACGAGGATGAGCCGTGCATCGACGGCAGCGTCTTCCTCAAACGCACGGTGCCGACCGCGGGCCTCATGATGATGCCGCGCACCGGCCATAACGTCCCGTCGGAGGAGCCGGCCGCGTTCAATGCCGCGCTCGCCGACCTGTTCGCCGCCACCGAAGCCGGGCGTTGGCTGGCGCATAAACCGGCGAGTGCCTGAGCCCGATGGATCATTTTGGCAAACTGGGATCCTGGAACGAGCTTTACGTCATGCTGGGCTCGTCATCGGCGGCTCTAATCGGTTTGCTGTTTGTCGCTACTTCGCTGCATCTCGATGAGATCGTCAACAACGTCTCGTATCGTACGCGGGCTCGCAACAACAGTTACACGCTCATTTTTACCCTTGTCGAGGCGGCAATAATTCTCACGCCGCAGCCAATTGCAGTCGTTAGCGTCGCCCTGGTGCTGATCAATTTGGCAATGCTGTGGTTTCCGATCAAAAATGTCTACCTGTATACCCTTAAGAATCGCGACATGGGCATACGCGGCGGGTGGACGGTTTGGCGGTCCGCTATTTACTTCGTCGCTTTTGTGTTGGGCATCACGGGCGGAGCGCTCGTCTTGTCGCGCCCAGATGCGGGACTTTTCCTCGTCACAACAGGCTATGTCATAGTACTCGTGAATGTCGTGCTCAATTCATGGTCGATCATGATAGGGGTCGGGCAGCTAGAAAAGACTGCGAAGAAAAAGCAAGGACGCAGCCGCAAAAGACGTTCGTAGAAAGGGAGTAACGCCATGGACCTCAAGCTCAAGGGCAAGACCGCGCTGGTCACCGGCGGCAGCGAAGGCATCGGCAAGGGCATCGCCCGCGCGCTCGCCCAGGAAGGCGTCGACGTGGCGATGTGCGCGCGCCGCAAGGAGCCGCTCGAAGCCGCGGCGGCCGAGATCGCCAAGGAGACCGGGCGCAAGGTCGTCGCCATTGTCGCCGACCTGCGCCAGGACAAGGACGCGAGGAATTTCATCGAGCAGGGCGTGAAGGCGCTCGGCCGCGTCGACATCATGGTCAACAATGCCGGCTCGGCCGCCGGCGGCGTCATCGAGCATCTGACCGAAGACGATTGGGAAAAGGGCCTGCAGCTTAAATTCATGGGCTATGTGCGCTGCCTGCGCTACGTGCTGCCGATCATGGTCAAGCAGGGCGGCGGCCGCGTGGTGAACCTGATCGGCAATGACGGCGTCAAGCCGTCCTATTGGGAGATCTGCCCGGGCGCCGCCAATGCGGCGGGGCAGAACCTGACAATGTCGCTTGCCGGCCAATACGGCAAGAGCGGCATCAGCTTCGTCGCCGTCAATCCGGGCCCGGTGCGCACCGAGCGCTGGGCAGGACTGGTCGACGCCATGGCGCGCGACATGAAAATCCCGCGCGCCGAGGCCGACAAACTGGCGCCGGCCTCGATCCCGATGGGCCGCATCGCCGAGGTCGAGGAGGTGGCCAATCTGGTGACGATGTTGGCCTCGCCGCTGATGACCATGGTCAACGGCACCATGATCGAGATCGACGGCGGCCAGGACAAGCCGCTGATGGACCGCTTCCGGGATAGGCCGCGGGGGTAGCCTCTATCCTCATCCTGAGGAGCCCGCGCAGCGGGCGTCTCGAAGGAGGAGGCCCGTGATTCTGTGGCCTCATGGTTCGAGACGCGCTCTTCGAGCGCTCCTCACCATGAGGGTAGGGGTTAGCTTGACAACGTCGGCCCTGCGGTCGGACTATTTGCGTACAAACAAGTTCGTCCGCCGAAGGCGGCAAAAATAGAATATGCAGACACGATTCAAGCGGTTTCCGCACTAAAGCAGCGGTCACCCGCCACGCAGGGAGCCAAGTCATGACCAAGCGTTACGTGTTCACTCTCGCGCTCGCCGGCCTCATCGCCGGTCTCGCCACGCCGGCAGTGGCGCAACAGACCATCAAGATCGGCGAACTCAACAGCTACAAGTCGCAGCCCGCCTTCCTCGACCCTTACAAGAAGGGTTGGGAGATGGCGGTCGAGGAGATCAACGCCCACGGCGGCGTGCTCGGCAAGAAGCTGGAAGTGATCTCGCGCGACGACGGCGCCAATCCCGGCGAGGCGGTGCGCGTGGCCGAGGAACTGGTGACGCGCGAGGGCGTCGCCATGATTGCCGGCACCTTCCTGTCGCATATCGGCCTGGCGGTGACCAATTTTGCCGGCCAGAAGAAAGTGTTCTTCCTCGCCGCCGAGCCGCTCACCGACAAGATCACCTGGCAGAACGGCAACAAATACACCTACCGCCTGCGTGCCACGACCTACATGCAGGTGGCGATGC
>JACQDO010000170.1 GCA_016201085.1 Hyphomicrobiales bacterium
CCGTCGAAGGTGAAGCTGATCTCGCGCTCGCCGCTTTTTTCCGCCTTCACCACATGGCGATAATAAGCGCCGAGCTGCGGGCTGTTGGCCTTGAAGGTGACGAACGAGAAGATGACGTCGTCCGGCGTCACCGGCTTGCCGTCGTGCCAGCGCGCGTTGGCGCGCAGCCGATAGGTGACCGACGAATGATCGTCCGGATGACTGACCGCTTCCGCCAGCAGGCCATATTCGGTGGAGACCTCGTCGAGCGCGGATGTCATCAGCGTCTCGATGAACAGCTCGGTGCCCATGGCCAGGCTGCCCTTCACGCCGGCCACCACGCTGTTGAAATTATCGAAAGTGCCGAACGCGACCTGCCGCAGCACGCCGCCCTGCGGTGCGTTCGGGTTCACGTATTCGAAATGCTTGAAGCCCTCCGGATATTTCAATTCGCCGAACAGCGACAGTCCGTGCTTCCAGCTCCGCGCAAGACTGGAAGATTGCGCGGCGGCGCGGCCGGCAAACGATCCGGCGCCAAGTGAACCCAGAGCCGGAGCCGCCAGCGTGGCGGCGGTGGCGCGGATGACGGAGCGTCGGGTGAATTTCATTCCAGCATTCTCCAGCGCTTGCGAAAAACGAGTCAGTACGCAATCGCCGGTGATTATGTCGGTTTTTCGGTCCGCCACCAGCGGCCTGCAGTTGCCGCCATCCCGGCCATTGTCAAATTTACGTGGCCAGAGGCCGCAACGGGAGCGCCAAAACGTCACGGCCGGGCTTTAACCCGGCCGTTCGGGAGTTTCATTACGATGTTGCAGCTAGGTAAGCGATAACATCGGCGCGCCGCTGCTCGCGCGCCAGACCGGCGAAGCTCATGTTCGTGCCCTGGATGTAAGCACGCGGACCGGCCAGGAACTTGTTGAGTTCGTCGTAAGACCACTTGCCGCCTTTGGCCTTCATGGCCGGCGAATAGTTGAAGCCCGCCTCGGAAGCGCGGGGGCGCTCGACGATGCCCCACAGATTGGGACCGACCCGGTTGGGGCCGCCCTTCTCGAAGGTGTGGCAGGCTTGGCACTGCTTGGCGGTCGCCTGGCCCTTTTCGGCCGAGGCCGAAGCCATCAGCGTTTCGATCGGCTGTTCCGGCTCCTTGGCCGCGCCGGCGGGAGCGCCCGCGCCATGTTCCTGGACGGCAATCGCGTAGCCCGGCTTGGCCGGTTTCTCGGTGGCGAAAATGGCGCCGGCGCCGATATTGAGCGCGAGCACGATCAGGCAGGTGCCGAGGATGGCGCCAAGGACCTTATTCAGTTCGAAGGAATTCATCGGAAAACGGCTCCCGAGGGGGGCGCAAGGCGCTGCAAGATGGGTGGCGGACGAATACCGGTTTGCTTGCTTTCTGGCAACCCGTATAAGCGCGGCGACTGTTCGACATTCGTCATGTCGGGCCAGTGAGCCTGCCGTCGAAACCGATGTCAAAGACCATTGTCCTCATCCCGGCCCGCATGGCCTCCACCCGCCTGCCCGGCAAGCCGCTGGCCGATATCCACGGGCTGCCGATGATCGTGCACGTGCTGCGCCGCGCGCAGGCGGCCCATATTGGGGAAGCGGTGGTGGCCACCGATTCCGAGGCGATCCAGGCGGCGGTGGAAAAGGCGGGCGGCCGCGCGGTGATGACCCGCGCCGATCATGTGTCCGGGTCCGACCGCATCTTCGAGGCGCTGGAGGCGCTCGACCCCGAGCACCGCTTCGAGATCGTGGTCAATGTGCAGGGCGACCTGCCGACCATCGAGCCCGCCGACATCCGCGCGGCGTTGACGCCGCTCGCCGATCCCGCCGTCGATATCGCCACGCTCGCCGCCGTCATCGTCGATGCGGCCGAGCGCGGCAATCCGAACGTGGTCAAGGCGATCGGAGCCAAGGTCGCGCCCGGCCGGCTGCACGCCAGGACCTTCACCCGCGCCAACGCCAGCGGACCCGGTCCGCACTATCACCACATCGGTCTGTACGCCTACCGGCGCGCGGCGCTGGAGCGTTTCGTCAAGCTGCCGCCGTCCGCCAACGAGCAGCGCGAGAAGCTCGAGCAGCTGCGCGCGCTCGACGCCGGCATGCGCATCGATATCGCTGTCGTGAATACGGTGCCGCTTGGCGTCGATACGCCGGAAGAGCTGGCCAAGGCGCGCGCGATGCTCGCCGGTTGACTCCGGTGGCGGGGTCTGCGCAAGGATCGCCGCGTAAGGCTACGAGGTAGGTCATGGCCAAGAAAAAGATCATTTTCCAGGGCGAACCGGGGGCGAATTCGCATCTCGCCTGCCAGCAAGCCTATCCGGATCACGAACCGGTGCCCTGCCCGACCTTCGAGGATTGCTTCGCCGCGCTGAGCGGTGGCGACGTCGATCTCGGCATGATCCCGATCGAGAACTCGATCGCCGGCCGCGTCGCCGACATTCATCATCTGATGCCGGACTCCGGACTGCACATCGTCGCCGAATGGTTCCTGCCGATCCGCAATCAGCTGATGGCGCCGAAGGGCGCCAGCCTGAAGACCATCAAGACGGTGGAGAGCCACGTGATGGCGCTCGGCCAATGCCGCGGCATCATCCGCGAACTCAAGCTCAAGCCGGTGGTCGGCGCCGACACCGCCGGCTCGGCGCGTGAGGTCGCCGAGAGCAAGGACGTCACGCGCGCCGCCATCGCCTCGCGGCTGGCCGCCGAGATATACGGCCTCGATATCCTGAAAGAGAACGTCGAGGATGAATCGCATTCGACCACGCGTTTCATCGTGCTCTCGCCCGAAAAGAAATGGGCGCAGCCGGGCCAAGGCAAGGTGGTCACCACCTTCGTGTTCCGCGTGCGCAACCTGCCAGCCGCGCTGTACAAGGCGCTCGGCGGCTTCGCCACCAACGGCGTCAACATGACCAAGCTCGAGAGCTACATGGTCGGCGGCAATTTCTTCGCCACGCAATTCTATGCCGACGTCGAAGGCCACCCGGACGACCGCGCGCTGGTATTCGCGCTGGAAGAACTCGCCTTCTTCTCCAAGGAGCTGACCATCCTGGGCGTCTATCCGGCGCACGCCTTCCGCGACACCTTCAAGGAAGAGAAGGACTGAGCGCAGCCGCCATGAGCAACGCGCCGCAGAAAGCCGCTTTGGTGACCGGCGCCGCGCGCGGCATCGGGCTCGCCACCGCCAAGCGCTTTCTGGCCGACGGCTGGCACGTCGCTTTGCTCGACATCGACGGCGACAATCTGGCGCGCACTTACGCGGCCTTGGCCAAGCCGGAGACGACCGTCGCCATCGTCTGCGATGTCGCCGACCCCGCCGGCGTCGGGCGCGCGATCGAGACCGTCGCCGAGAAATTCGGCCGGCTCGATGCGCTGGTCAACAATGCCGGCATCGCCATCTTCAAGCCGATCCTCGACGTCAGCTACGAGGACTGGTCGCGCGTGCTGGCGGTCAATCTCAGCGGGCCATTCCTCTGTGCGCAGGCGGCGGCGCCGCTGATGCGCGACTCGGGCGGGGGATCGATCGTCAACATCACCTCGATCTCGGGCCTGCGCGCCTCCACGCTGCGCACCGCCTACGGCACCAGCAAGGCGGGGCTCGCGCACCTGACCAAACAGCAGGCGGTCGAGCTCGCCGCGCTCGGTATCCGCGTCAATGCGGTGGCGCCCGGGCCGGTCGACACCGCCATGGCGAAGGCGGTGCACACGCCGGAGATCCGCCAGGACTACCATGACCATATGCCGCTCAACCGCTACGGCCTGGAGGAAGAGCTGGCCGAAGCCATCTATTTCTTGAGCAGCGAGCGCGCGAGCTACATCACCGGGCAGACGCTCGCGGTCGACGGTGGCTTCGAGGCCACCGGCATCGGCCTGCCGACCCTGCGCAACGAGGGGCGCAACGGTTAGAGAGCTTACCGGCCCGACACCCCCGCGGCCTTCAATAGCTTGCCGTAGCGCTCCGCGTCCGAGCGGACCGTCTCATCGAATTGCTCGGGCGTGCTCACCAGCGGGATTGCACTCATCGCTTCCAGCCGTTTGATCACGTCGGCATCCTTCATCACCGAGGCGACGTCTTCGCTGACTTTCTTGAGGATGGCCGCCGGCGTCTTCGCCGGGGCCAGCAGCCCGAACCAGGCATTGTACCGATATTGCGGCATCCCGGATTCCGCGAAGGTCGGGACATCCGGCAGCGCGGGATAGCGTTGCGCGGTCGCCATCGCAACGGCGCG
>JACQDO010000171.1 GCA_016201085.1 Hyphomicrobiales bacterium
ACCCGCACCATGAAGAATTCGTCGAGGTTGTTGGCCGAGATCGACAGGAAGCGCACCCGCTCCAGCAGCGGGTGCTGCTCATTGGCGGCCTCTTCCAGGACGCGCCGGTTAAAGTGCAGCCAGGACAGTTCGCGGTTGATGAAGCGCTCTGGCTTTTCCCGCAACGCGGCGACCGGTTCGCCGCTCGGAGCCTCTCGGTCCCGGGACAAAACAATTTCCTCAACAGGAGCAATAGCTTGCGCGCGATCTGCCATGTGAAATCAGCCTGAATGATAATTATAGTAAAAAATAGTGGCCAGTGGATGACAGTCCTTGTGGCTGCCGGCTGCGCATCAAATTATGGCTAACGAAACAGCTCCGCCGCCAGCGCCCGCGTCACCGGCCGGTGCTGGCGCATCGCCTCCTCGTCGAGCCGCACCACCGCGGCATGGGCCGCCGCGAACGAGCGCTCGATGCGGTTGGCCAGATAATTCACCAGCGCCTCATCCACAGCCAGTTGCCGGTCGGCGGCGAGCTTGAAGATCAGCGCGCGCAGCAACATGTCGTCGGGGGCGGTCAACGCCACCGCCGGCACCGCGCGCAGACGCGAGGCGAGATCGCGGATGCTCACCGCGAAGCCGGCCGGCGCCGTGCGCGCGGTGAGCAGCACATAGGCGTCCTGCTCGCGCGCAAGATTGAGCAGATGGAACAGCGCGCGCTCGTCGAGACCGTCCGGTTCGACGTCCTCGACCACCAGCGCGCCGGTGGCGAAGGCGGCCGGCAAATCCGTTTCTGTCAGCAGTTTCGCCGCCAGCACGCGCGCACCGGTCATCTCCGCCCAGATCGTGGCGAGATGGCTCTTGCCTGAGCCTTGCGGCCCAATGAGAGCCATGACGCGGGCCGGCCAATCCGGCCAGCGATCGATCAGCGTCAGCGCCGCCGCGTTCGACGGACCGGCCAGGAAATCCTCGCGCGCGAAACTGACGGCGTGATCGAGCGCGAGCACCAGCTGACGCGGACCGAACGAACTGCCCATAACGCTCAACCTGATTTCCCACCGGTATAGAGCGAACTCTCCAGATAGCGATGCAGCGCGAAGCGGACGAGCACGCCGATGGTGGCGGCCAGCGGCACCGCCACCAGCAGGCCGACGAAGCCGAACAGATAGCCGAAGGCGAGCAGTGCGAAGATCAGCCAGACCGGATGCAGGCCGACGCTGGCGCCGACCAGCTTGGGCGACAGCAGATTGCCTTCGAGGAATTGGCCGACCAGGAAGATGCCGAGCACCGTGAGGATCGAACTCCACTCCGGCCAGAACTGCGCCACCGCCACGCCGAGCGCCAGGATCAGCCCGGTCATCGAGCCGACATAGGGGATGAACGTGATCAATCCGGAAATCAGCCAGAGCAGCAGGCCGAAATTCAGTCCGCTCAGCGTCAGCGCCACCGCGTAGAAAGAACCGAGGATCAGGCAGACCGCGGTCTGCCCACGCACGAAGCCGGCGATGGCCGCGTCGATCTCGCGCGCCAGCCGCCGCACGGTCTCGCGCTGCGCCAGCGGCACCCAACCGTCGACGGTGCGGATCATGCGGTGCCAGTCGTAGATCAGATAGAACGCGACCACCGGCGTCACCACGATCAGCGAGAACAGCGAGACCAGCGCGCGCCCGCCCGACCACAGCGATTTCAGGAAGGCGGTCAGCCAGCCCATGCCTTGCGTCACCAGATCGGTGATCGACTTGTCGGGGCTGAAGCCCGCGCCGAGCAGCTTCTGCACCCACGGCCGGCTCGGATCGCTGAGCAGCGTCTGCAATCTATTCACATAGCCAGGGATGTTCTCGATGAACGACGTCAACTGGCCGCCGAGGATCGGCGCCACCAGCAGGATCACATAAACCAGCACCAGGACCACCAGCACGATGATCAACAGCGCCGCCACCATCCGGTTAACGCCGATGCTCTCGATCCGGTCGGTCACCGGCGTCAGCAGATAGGCGATGGCAAGACCGGCCACGAACGGCAGCAGGATTTCGCTCAGCAGCCACAGCACCAGCACCAAGACCACGAACGCCGCCAGCCAGAAAATGAGCTGGCGCTGCATCGCGCCGCCCTCCCCGGCGGGGCCGCGCCGCGGCTGTGGGGCGCGCGGGCTCACGGTGCGGCCGTCGTGGAGTTCATGTGTCGTACCCATTCGGCGACATAGGCGGCGACCGACAGCAGGGTCAAGGCCGCCACCAGCCCCATCAGCACGACCTTCAGGGTGTCGACCTGGAGATCGAAACCGAGCGAGCCGAGCACCACGCAGGCAAACAGGATCTGCGCCACGGTGTTGAGCTTGGAAACCAGCAGCGGCTTGATCTTGAGCGGGCTGCCCATCACCCATGACAGCATGATGCCGCCGACGATCAAGATATCGCGCGATACCACCATGATCACCAGCCAGCGCGGGATGAGGCCGTTGACGCCGAGGGCGAGATAGATCGACACGATCAGCGCCTTGTCGGCCAGCGGATCGAGATAAGCGCCGAGTTCGGTGGTCATGTGGAAACGCTTGGCCAGGAACCCGTCGACGGCGTCGCTGACGCCGGCCACCAGGAACAGCACGAAGGCGATCCACATGGTGCCCGACGCGATCGCCCAGACCACGATCGGCACCAGCAGAATGCGCCCCAGGGTAATGAGATTTGGAATACTCAAAAGGCAATCCCGGCTTTAAATACCCGCCCCAGGCTGTAGCGCCAGAAGCACTTATCCCAGGGCAGAGTATAACGGCCCCCGGACCATTGCACGACCTGCGATTCCGACGTAACCCCAGGCGTTTAATGAGGGGATCATGGCGGAAAAGGAGCGCGGCCTCACTTACGCGCAAGCCGGTGTGAATATCGACGCCGGCAACCGGATGGTGGAGCTGATCAAGCCGCTGGTGCGCGCCACCGCGCGGCCGGGGGCGGACGCCGAAATCGGCGGTTTCGGCGGCCTGTTCGACCTCAAGCGGTGCGGATTCAAGGATCCGGTGCTGGTGGCCGCCAATGACGGCGTCGGCACCAAGGTCAAGATCGCCATCGAGACCGGCCGCCACGACACCATCGGCATCGATCTGGTCGCCATGTCGGTGAATGACCTGGTGGTGCAAGGCGCCGAGCCGCTGTTCTTCCTCGACTATTATGCGTGTGGAAAACTCGAGCCGGAAATCGGCGCCGCCGTGGTCGCCGGCATTTCCATCGGTTGCCGCCAGGCCGGCTGCGCCCTGATCGGCGGCGAGACCGCGGAAATGCCCGGGCTCTATCACGGCGACGACTACGACCTCGCGGGTTTCGCGGTCGGCGCGGTCGAGCGTGGCGAGGTGCTGCCGCGCGCCGATATCGCGGAGGGCGACGTCATCATCGGCCTCGCCTCCTCAGGCGCGCACTCCAATGGCTTCTCGCTGGTGCGCAAGGTGGTGGAGGAAAGTGGGCTTTTGTGGACGACGCCGGCGCCGTTCGCGACAGAGCTAACGCTGGGCGAAGCCATCGTCACGCCGACCCGCATCTATGTAAAGTCCTGCCTGACCGCGATCAGCCAAACCAAGGCGGTGAAGGGACTCGCCCATATCACCGGCGGCGGATTTCCCGACAATATTCCGCGCGTGCTGCCGACGGGCCTGGGTGCGCGCATCGATCTGACGCGCGTGCCGGTGCTGCCGGTGTTCAAGTGGCTGGCCGAGCAGGGCGGCATCGCCGAGCTCGAACTTCTGCGCACCTTCAACTGCGGCATCGGCATGATCGTGATCTGCGCCAAGGCAGAAGTGAAAAGCGTAATTACCGCTTTTGCGAAAGCCGGCGAACAGACCATCGAACTTGGCACAATAGTTCCATGTGGAAC
>JACQDO010000172.1 GCA_016201085.1 Hyphomicrobiales bacterium
TGGGATCACTGTGCAGAACCTGTCGGTGCGCACTCATACGTTCAACAAGAACCAGACGCGATCGACCACCGGTACGGTCGCAGTTGGCGAGCCTGAATACTCAAGAAGTAGGGTCGCTGACTGATCACAGCCAAGGGCGAGCAATGGCAGGGCCACGCCAATCTCGGCGAGATGGCGCGCTTCTGGCTGTCGCGCCACGCCATGTTCCGCGAACTGGCGGGCATGATCGGCGATATCGATGCGCGCTATCGCAGCGGTGCGCTGTCGGCGGCCGAATTCCCGCGCCAGCTGGTGCCCCGCCTGCAATTCCTGCTGTCGCAGCTTGATGCGCATCATCAGATCGAGGACCTGCATTATTTCCCCATCTTTCGCGCCGCCGATGCGCGGCTAGAGCGCGGCTTCGACGTGCTGGAAGGCGACCACCATGCCATCCATGCCGACATGGACCGCACCGTCGAGACCGCGAACGCGCTGCTACAGGCGCTTTCCGGGAATCTTGCCGGCCACGGCGACGCACTGGCGCGGTGCGGCGATGCCTAGGCGCAGGCCAGCGCCTCGCTGCTCAAGGGGCTGATCCGCCATCTCGACGACGAAGAGGATTTGATCGTGCCGTTGATCCTGGAGCGCGGCGAGGCGGCGCTCGGCGTGGCGCATCGCGGCTAGCGAGTGCGTGTCCGTATCAATCGTGATGGCGGTCAATATTGGCTAGCGTCCGCTTTGCTCCTAACGGCGAATACTCATACGCCGTCGCGGCCTGTCGGCTTTGCGCCATGAATGGCCATGGCAGTCCCTGCAAGGATATCGGCGGCCGACGCAGCAGGCCACGATGGGGCAAAGCGAGCGCTCAATTGAAGATGGCCTCCAGATAACACGGTGGAACTTGATCAATCGGTTTCCATTTGACCTATGTCATTTTCGCGTGGAAGCCGTGGCGCTTATATGCGTTGCACTCATTCGCCCTGCGGGGACCACATGCGCTATTTTGCTTTCTTAAACCTCTTCATCGCCGCAGCAGTAGCGCTAACGGTCGAAGCGCTCGCCCAGCCTGCTGACAGACATTCTCTGGGACGCCAGGTCGCGATCGAGCTTTGCAGTTCCTGTCATCAGGTTATCTCGGGACAGCCCCGTTCCCGTCAGAATGTCGCGAGCTTTTTTGCTATCGCCAACTTGCCATCGACCACCGCCCTTTCCTTGAAGGTGTTCCTTCGGTCAAATCACAAGGGAATGCCTAACCTGATCGTCTCTGAATCGGATTCCGACGATTTAATCGACTATATTCTCAGCCTAAAGCGGTGAGGAGTTTCGCGCTGTTACAGTTTCGCGATGGCCGCCGCATGTCCGCTTTTCTTCAATGCCGCTTGAAATACTGAATGTCGCGCTCGTGCTGGAGCGCGGCCTTCTTGCTGTCGAAGGTGCCGAGATTGCGCCGCTTGCCGGTCTGCGGATTTTTCTTGCGCGAGTAGAGCCGGTATTTGCCGCTGGCGAGCTTTCGGATCATTCATATTCCCCGCAGCCGCGTTTCACCAGCCGAACGGGAAGGGGAAGCTGTAAGAGCGGCGCTCATGATACGGCCGCTCGCTAGAATAACCGCGGCCGAAATAATCGTCGGCGCTGACGCGGCGCGGCTTGCGCGGCCGCGGCGCTTCCGCATCGTTGTCGCCGTTGCGGGCGGCGAGTTCGGTGGCGCTCGGCAGATCGCCGCTGAGCACCACGCGCGCGTTCTTGACGCCCTGTTCCTTGACCAGCGCGAACAGCGTGGCGGCGTTTTCCGGCGCCAGCCGCACGCAGCCGTGCGAGGCAGGCCGGCCCAGGCGGCGGCGCTCGTAGCTGCCGTGGATGGCATGGCCTTGCTGGGTGAAGAAGATCGAATAGGGCATCGGCGCGTCGTCCCATTCGCGCGAGAAATGGTGACGCGCCATGCTGGTCGGCTGGAATTCGCCGGCCGGGGTGTCGTAGGCGCGCCGGCCGGTCGACACCGGCCAGACGTAGCGCTCGACGCCCTCGACCGTGACGGTCATCTGCTGTTTGGCTTTGTCGATGTCGATGAGCACTTCGGCGCGCGCGGCCGGCATGGCGGCCAGCAGCGCGATGGTGAGCGCCGGCAACAGGCGGCCGAGACGCATGCGATCCCTCCAGCCCTGAAGCGAACCGGCGGCAGCCTAGCACAAGCGAGCGGGAGATTGTGTCAGGCAGTGGACATTTCGTGGCGGGCGGCGCCCCGGCGTTATCGACTTTGGCGGCGAAAGGGCGCACGCTAGGCGCGACCGAAACGCCAGCGCAAAGCGGCCGGGCCTCCAAACCAACTCAAGCGATCGGACCTCATCCGGGTGTCCGTTACCCTCGCGTCCCGAACCTTAAGGTCGGGCGAAAGGACGTCTCATGAAATTACCACCCATGCTGCAAGGCGAATCACTCACCCGCCTCCTGCAGGGCGCCGCCGCCGGCTGCGCGATCACACTGGTATTGGGCTTCGGCTGGGGCGGCTGGCAGCTGCACAGCAAGGCGCAGAAAATGGCGCAAGACAAAGCCAACAGCGCGGTGGTCGCGGTGCTGGCGCCGATCTGCGCCGACAAATTCCAGCACGCGGCCGGCGCTACGGCTACTCTGGTCAAGCTGAAGGCGACCGACAGCTGGAAACAGGACAGCTTCGTGACAGATGGCGGCTGGGCGACATTCCCCGGCAGCGAGCCCAACCGCAACGTGGCTGAAGCCTGCGCCAAGATGCTCAACGAGCTGAAGTAGGCGTTGCTGGACTGGACCCGTCACCCTGAGGTGGCCGTGCGAAGCGCGGCCCTCGAAGGGCGACGGCCAACGCTTAGACAATATTGGCCGTTCATCCTTCGAGGCTCGCTTCGCTCGCACCTCAGGATGACGGCTCAAGGCTTTCGCGCGCCTCAATGCTTCCTGGCGTCCACCCGGTAGCCGGCGATGGTCTGTTCGCCCAGCGCCTTGGCGGCCTCCAGCCGGTGCAGGCCCTCGATCAGCACGAAGCGCTCGCCGTCGGCGCGCACCTTGATCGGCGTCTGCTGGCCGTCCTTCAGCATGCTCTCGGCGATCGCGTCGACGCGCGTCTGGTCGCGCGTCTTGCGCCGCTCGGTCGGCACGTAGATCTTGTCGATCGGGAAATTCTCGCGCTTGAGCATGGTGACGCAAGTCTAGCATACAATTCCTTGTCATTCCGAGGCGCGAGCGTCGCGCTCGCTTCCCTCTCCCCTCGTGGGAGAGGGTGGATCGCATCGCAGACAAGTTTACGCAGTCTGCGCAAGCTTGACTGCGTGTGCGACAGCGAGCGCGAGCCGGGTGAGGGGTCTGTGCCTCAAGAAATTCCGACCCCTCACCCGCCTCGCTCATGCTGACGCATTCGCTCGGCACCCTCTCCCGCAAGGGGAGAGGGGAAGGGAGATCAATTCCCCAGCTCCAGCACCCAATATTTGCGCCCGTTGTCCGCCGTGGCCGAGGCGATGCCGTAGCTGGTCACGTCGCGCCGCAGCATATTGGCGCGGTGACCGCCGGAGCGCGCCCACATCCGGATGACGCAGTCTTCGCTGTCGCAGCCGAAGGCGACGTTCTCGGCCGCCGTGCCGCCGGTGAAGTTGAGCCGCTGGCGGAA
>JACQDO010000174.1 GCA_016201085.1 Hyphomicrobiales bacterium
CTTGTGTTTCACCGTCAGCATCTGGCCTTCCTTGCTCTGCATGTCCGCGACATAACCGTTGGTCATGGTGCTGCCCGGCTTTGCGTCCCACGGACCATGCCGATCGGGCACCACGCCGCGCTGGGCCGGCAGGAAGATGTGGATCGAGAATGCCTTGATACTGCCGTCAGCTTCCGGAATGCCGGCGACACCGATGAAGCTGTCGGCCTTGATGTCGGCGAGCGCGGCCTTGACCAGCGCCGCCACGCGCGCGTCGTCGGCGACCTTTACATTCAGCATGCTGCCGTCGCGCTGCTTCAGCGACAGCATGGCGCCATCGGCCTTTTCGATCTGGCCGCGAATTCGGGACGCCTGCTGCGCGAATGCCGCGCTGGTGAGCGTCAGGCTGACGGCAATGGCGGCCGCGCCAAGCGCGCGCCGAGTCACATTCAATTTATACATAATGTCCTCCCCGAGGCGTGGCCGGCGTTTGACACCGGTCATTCAGGCAGTGAACCCCGCGCGCAGCCCGTTATTCCAGTCACTTTTTATTGAGATCGGCTTCCACCAGCGCCCGCAGCTCCGCGCTCACTTGTGGGCGCAGGCCGAACCATAGTTCGAACCCGCGCACCGCCTGGTGCAGCAGCATGCCGAGCCCGTCGGCGGTGCGCAGGCCGCGCGCCCGCGCCGCCGCCAGCAGGCCGGTTTCGAGCGGCGCATAGACCAGATCCGCCACCACCGGCGAGGCCGCCTTGCGCAGATCAAGCTGCAGCGGCGGCTGGCCGACCATGCCGAGGGTGGTGGTATTGACCAGCAGACCGGCGCTTCCGAGCAGGTCGTCGAGATCGTCCCAGGCCGCCGGCTGCACGCGCGCGCCGAACTGTTTGCGCAGCGCCTGCGCCCGCGCGGGCGTGCGGTTGACCACATGAATGCGCTTCACCTCGCGCGCCAGCAGCGCGAAAACCACGGCGCGCGCGCCGCCGCCGGCGCCCAGCACCACGGCGCTTTGCAAGCTGCGATCCCAGCCCGGCGTCGTCCGGTCGAGATTGACGAGGAAACCCTCAACGTCGGTATTGGTCGAACGCAATGTGTCGCCGTCGTACCACAGGCAATTGGCGGCACCGACGGCACGGGCGCGCTCGTCCGGCGCCGACAGGCGCAGCGCGGCCTCCTTGTGCGGCACGGTGACGTTGCCGCCGACATAGCCGAGCTCGTGCATGGACTTCATGAATTCGGCGAACCGCTCGGGCGGCACCGCCTCGCGCCGGTATTCGGCGTCGAGCTGGTGCTGCTTGATCCAATAATTGTGGATCAGCGGCGAGCGCGAATGACCAGCCGGCCAGGCGATGATGCAGGCCAACTTCTTTGCCGCCTTGGTCGGCTCACTCATTGTTCCGCCACCACGGTATTGCGCAAGGTACCAATTTCCGGAACTTCGATTTCGATGACGTCCCCGGCTTTCAACCAGACCGGCGCCTCCGCGCGTTTGAGCTTGACCGGGGTGCCGGTGACGATGATGTCGCCAGGCTTGAGCGTCATCACCGTGCTGACATAGGCGATCAGCTCGGCGAAGGATTTTATCAAGCTCGTGGTGCTATCGTCCTGCGCGACCTCGCCATTGACCTTCGTGGTCAACCGCAGCGGCTTCGACAGATCTATCTCGTCGGCGGTGACGATCCACGGACCGATGCTGCCGCTGGCGTCGAAATTCTTACCCTGGGTAACGTTGATCCGGCCATGCCGTATCCAGTCGCGAATGGTGCCTTCGTTGCACAATGTGGCGCCAGCGACGTAGGAGAGCGCCTCGGCCTGTGCAATGCGGCGGCCTTGCCGGCCGATTATCAATGCAATTTCGCCTTCATAGTCGAGCTGCTCGGATTCGCGCGGCCGCACGATCGGTTGCCCATGGCCGACCAGCGAGGCGGGCGTACGAAAGAACATGCTGGGATATTTCGGCACCTCCGCTTCGCCGAAATCGATATTGCGGTTGGCGTAGTTGATGCCGATGCAAAGGATCTTCTCGGGTGCGGCGAGTGGCGGCAGCCATTCCAGCTCGGTCAGCGGAAAATCCGACCGCACGCCCCGCGCAGCGGCACGCGCGGCGTCAAGCCCGCCGTCTTCGCGCAGCACCGCCAGCAGGCTCTGATAGCGCGGGCCGAGCCGGGATTTCAGATCGGCCACGCCGTCGCCGGCAACCGCGCCGAAGCTCTCGCGACCACGCACTTTGTAGCTTGCCAGTTTCATATCGTCACCCAAAAGGAGCGCTGCATCTAGGTCGCGCGCAAGGGGCAGTCAATGCTTGCACAAATGGGGTGGGAAAGAGAATATGCCGCACCCATCGAGAACCGCATGAAATCCCTCTTTCTCGACTGCAACGATCAACTGGCGCCGGTGTGGGCGCGCGTCATACGGCCCGACGACCCGCCGATCGACGTCAACCGCGCGGCCTTCGCGCGCGAAGAGCTGCCGCGCGTGCTGGCCGGCTACGACGTCGCCATCGACGATCATTCCTACATGCCGACGCCGCTGGTGGCGCAGTGCCCGCAACTCAAGCATATCGTATTCCTCGGTACCGGTCCGGCGAGCTACATGAATGTCGGCGAGATCAACGCGCGCGGCATTAAGGTGCATATCATCAAGGGCTATGGCGACACCGCCGTGGCCGAGCACTCTATCGCGCTGATGTGGGCGGTCAGCCGCGACATCGCGCGCATGGACCGTGAGGTGCGCGCCGGCACCTGGTCTCCGCACGAGGGCGTGCAGCTGCTCGGCAAGACGCTGGGCGTGATCGGGCTCGGCGGCATCGGCCGCGAGGTGGCGCGCATCGGGCAAGGCATGGGCATGCAGGTGATCGGCTGGAACCGCAGCAAGCATGCCGACCTCAAAGTGCCGCTGGTCGACATCGACACGCTGCTGGCGCAGAGCGACGTGGTGTCGATGAATCTCACGCTCGGCGACGAGACGCGCGGTTTCCTCGGCAAGGAGCGTATCGCGCGCATGAAGCCGGGCGTCATTTTCGTGAACACCGCGCGCGGCGCGCTGGTGGACGAAGCCGCACTGATCGCCGCCTTGCAAAGCGGCCACGTCCGCCATGCCGGGCTCGACGTATTCCACGCCGAACCGCTGCAAGCCGATCATCCGCTGGCGAAGCTGCCGAACGTGACGCTGACCGCGCACGCCGCCTTCCGCACCCTGGAGGCCTCGATGACGTTGCTGCGCCGCGCCATCGACATTGTGAAAACCCTCGCCTAGTCCTGCCCTGCCGCATTGCGCGGTGGCCTGTTCCCCGTCACAATAAGAAAAAAATAGAGCGTGATCCCGAAAAGCATGTCCTCGACGTGATCGGGGATGGGGACCGGTTTTCGGACCAGATCACGCGCGAAAGAAATACTGGGAGGACGCATTGAAGCCGGCGCCATTCGCATACCGAGGCGCGCGCGCGCTCGATGAGGCGGTCGGCCTGCTCGGCGAGCATGCCGGGGCCAAGCTGCTGGCCGGTGGGCAAAGCCTGATCGCCACGCTCAACATGCGCCTGTCCGCCCCCAGCCTGCTGATCGACATCAATAGCATCGCTGGGCTCGAAGGCATCGCGCTGAAAGACGGCAAGGTCGAGATCGGCGCGCTCACGCGTTATGTCCAGGCCGAGCGCTCCGAGCTCATCGCCAAGCACGCGCCGCTGCTTACGCGCGCCATTCCCCACATCGGCCATGCCGCCATCCGCAACCGCGGCACGCTCGGCGGCTCCATTGCCTTCGCCGACCCGGCGGCGGAATTGCCGGCTTGCCTGCTGGCGCTCGACGGCGAGGTCGACGCCACCGGGCCCAAGGGCAAGCGGACCATCAAGGCCGCGGATTTTTTCAAAGGCCTATTCGAGACCGCGCTCGGGCCACAGGACGTGCTCACCGGCATCCGTGTGCCGGTGGCGAGCAAGGATACGCGCGTCGGCTTTGCCGAATTGGCGCGCCGGCATGGCGATTACGCCATGGTCGGATTGGCCGCCAGCGCGCACGCCGACGGCAAGGGATTGGCCGATGTGCGGCTGGCGTTTTTCGGCGTCGGCGCCACGGCGGTGCGCACCAAGAAAGCCGAAACGGCGCTGGCGAGCGGCAATATTGATGCCGCGGTCGCCGCGCTCGATCTCGATCCTCCCGACGACCTGCAGGCGAGCGGCGCTACGAAAAAGCATCTCGCCGGCGTGCTGCTGCGGCGGGTGGCCAAGCAATTATATGAACCTCGGTCATGAACGACATGAACCTCGACATATCCCTGACTGTCAACGGCGAACGTATTAGCGAGCGCGTGGAGGCGCGCAAGACATTGGTCGATTTCCTGCGCGAGGACTTAGGGCTAACCGGCAGCCATGTCGGCTGCGAGCACGGCGTGTGCGGCGCCTGCACCGTGCGGGTGAATGGCGAGATCGTGCGCGGCTGCTTGATGCTGGCGGTGCAATGCGACGGCGCCACGGTCGAGACCATCGAGGGTCTGTCGGATTCCGGCGAACTCGCCGACCTGCAATTAGCCTTCGAGCAGCGCAACGCCTTGCAGTGCGGCTATTGCACGCCCGGCATGCTCGCGGCGGCGCAGGATTTGTTGAAGCAGGGCGGCGTGCCCAGCCGCGACGATATCCGCGAGCATCTGTCGGGCAACTACTGCCGCTGTACCGGCTACCACGCCATCGTCGACGCGGTGGAAGCGGTGGCGCAAGCGCGCGCGGGAGGCAAAAAATGAAAATCACCGACGACTCCCCACCCGTACTCACCGCGCTCGACCGGCCGAACTCCTATATCGGCCGCTCGGTGCCGCGGCCCAATCTGCAGCGCCTGACGCAAGGGCGCGGGCAATATGTCAGCGACGTCACGCTGCCGCGTATGGCGCATGTCGCCTTCCTGCGCTCGCCGCATGCGCATGCGCGCATCGTCGGCATCAAAGCCGCCACCGCCAAGAACTCGCCCGGCGTGATCGCGGTGGTCACCGGCGCCGAGCTGGCCCAGGTGATGACGCCCTGGGTCGGCGTGCTCACCCATCTCAAGGGCCTCAAATCCGCCCCGCAATACCCCATCGCCGTCGATGTCGCCTGCTGGCAGGGCGAGGCCGTGTGCGCGGTGGTGGCGCGCACGCGCGCCGAGGCCGAGGATGCCTGTGAACTGATCGAAGCGACATACCAAGCGCTGCCGGCGGTGGTCGATCCGGAAACCGCGCTCGATGTCAAGACGCCGGTAATTCACGCATCGCTCAGCGACAATCTGTGCTTCGAACGTAAGCTCGATGTCGGTAAGGTCGACGAGGCGTTCGCTTCGTCCGACGCGGTGGTGGAGACCACCTTCATGTTCGGCCGCCACACGGGCGTCACCACCGAGCCGCGCGCGGTGGTGGCCGACTGGAACGCCGGCGAACAGCGCATGACGGTCTATCACGGTACGCAGGCGCCGCACATGATGCAGAACCTGTTCGCCAAGCATCTCGGTTTGGCCGAACACCAGGTGCGCGTGCTCACCAAGGACGTCGGCGGCTCGTTCGGCATCAAGGTGCACACCTATGCCGACGAAATGGCGACGGTGGCGCTGTCCAAGCTGCTCAAGCGGCCGGTGAAGTTCGTCGCCGACCGCATCGAAAGCTTCGTCACCGATATCCACGCCCGCGACCACCGCATCAAGGCCAAGATCGGCGTCAAGAACGACGGCAGCATCACCGCCTTCGAGATCGACGACCTGACTGGCATCGGCCCGTACTCGGTCTACCCACGCACTTCGGGCATCGAGGCCAACCAGATCGTCAACCTCACCGGCGGCCCCTACACCTGCCCGAACTACCGCGCGCAGGCGCGCGTGGTGTTCCAGAATAAGAATGTGATGTGCCAGTACCGCGCGGTCGGTCATCCGATTGCGGTGGCGGTAAATGAACTACGCCGGCCTGCGCGCCGAGCAGAAGGCGTTGCGCGCCAAAGGCATTCATCGCGGCATCGGATTCGCCTCGTTCATCGAGGTGACCAACCCGTCCGCCGCTTTCTATGGCGTCGGCGGCGCCCGCATCACCTCGCAGGACGGCGCCACCGTCAAGCTCGACGCGCAGGGCGCGCTCATCGTGCACAGCGGCGTCACCGAGCAGGGCCAGGGCGCCGAAGCCGTGCTGGCGCAATGCGTGGCGTCGTCGTTTGGCGTTCCCATCGATCGCGTGCGCGTGGTCACCGGCGACACCGACAACACGCCCTATGGCGGCGGCACCTGGGCCTCACGCGCCGCCGGCATCGGCGGCGAAGCGGCCTGGCAGGCCGGCAAGGCGCTGCGCGGCAACGTGCTGGCGGTGGCCGGCGCCATGTTGCAGGCCAAGCCCGACGACCTCGATATCCGCAATGGCGTGGTGGTCGACAAAACGAACGGCGCCGAGCGGCTGGCGCTCGACGAACTGGCGCGCGTCGCCTATTTCCGCCCCGACACGCTGCCACCCGGTTTCCAGGCCGAGATGATGGCGACACGCCATTACGTGCCGCGCGCCTGGCCCTTCGCCTTCACCAATGGCATTCAGGCTTCCTATCTCGAAGTCGACACCGACACCGGCTTCGTCAAACTCCTCAAACATTGGTGCGTGGAGGATTGCGGCACCATCATCAATCCGCAGTTGGTCGACGAACAGATCCGTGGCGGCGTGGTGCAGGGCATCGGCGCCGCGCTGTTCGAGCACTGCCGCTACGACGAGCGCGGCCAGATGCTCAACGGCAACATGGCCGACTACCTGGTGCCGATGGCGGTCGAGATGCCCGACATCGACTGCGGCCACGTGGTCTCGCCCACCGCCGACAGCGAGCTTGGCGCCAAAGGCGCCGGCGAAGCCGGCACCGCCGGCGCTCCAGCCTGCGTGATGAACGCCATCAACGACGCGCTGCGCCCGCTGCATGCGCAGCCGCTCACCGACATGCCGTTCACGCCGGAGAAGATTTTACGGGCGTTGGGAACAGTCTAGAACTTTATCATCCCGCTCCGGGTCAAAGTCGACTTCGCCGACAGCGCCGGCGCGCTGGTGAAGGTGTACACCGTGCTCAAGTCGGCATAGGCATCGATCGACGACAGGCCGTCCACTGGTACGATCACGTTCAGCCCGCGCAACGCGGCGCCGATAGATGTTTGCAAGACCGCGCCATTCGCCGCTGTGCCAGTGACAATCACCGTTGTGACACCCTTGTCCTTGAGGATCTTCTCCAGATCGGTGTTGCGGAACTTGTCCGGCCCCGACTGCACATGCAGCTCGTTCGCTTCCGGCGCGACATCCTTGATGACGTCGGCGGCCGTGGTGTTGGCGATGATCGAGTAGACCACGGTCGCCTTGGCGGCGCGCGCCTCGCCGAGCAGCTTCTTCATCGCCGGCAGTGTGGCGACGCAGCGCGGCCTCTTGCCGCAGTTCTGGTTCATGAAATCGAGCATCAGCAGCGCCGTGGTCTTGGGGTCGAGCTTGACCTCCTTGAGCGTCGGCGCCGCCGGCGCCTTCACATTTGCCCACTCGTCCACGATATCGGCCGCCTGTGCCGGCAGCGCGAGTGCCGCCGCCAGCACGCCGCCCGCCGCAACAGCGATCAGATTGCGCTTCATGAATGTCCTCCCGGGTTTGATATTCCGCAATTGAGCGGCTTTTGCTTGTGGCTAGCATCATGCGCAAGCGCCGCGTGCCATGTCAAAGCTGCATTGCTCTCACCGCTTGCTGAAACACCGTTGTCCGCGCAATATCCTCAATGAGTAACGGCCGGGCTGTGATCACGATCGCGCGCTGCCGAGCAACGATGACAGAAGGAACGCTCCCCATGAATATCAAGGTCGGCGCGGCGGCTATCGCCGAGGCTTCGAAAAAGCTCAGCAACTGGGGCCGCTGGGGCAAGGATGACCAGAGCGGCACGCTCAACCACGTCAAGCCGGAGGATATCGTCAAGGCGGCGAGCCTGATCCGCAGCGGCAAGGCCTTCGCCCTTGGCATCCCGCTCGATCGCGAGGGTCCGCAGAACGGCCTGTTCGGCGGCCGCTTCAACCCGATCCACCAGATGCTCGCCACCGGCACCGACGCCATCGCCGGGCAGCAGGACTGGAACAAGATCCGCTACGCCGACGAC
>JACQDO010000175.1 GCA_016201085.1 Hyphomicrobiales bacterium
GTCGCCCTGCCGTGCTAACGACCACCGCCAACCCAAAAGCGGGCCGTGACGCAAGCGCGAGGAACCCTTCGCGGAAGGCATTTTATAAGCCCAAAGCTTATATGCCCAAGGCATCCGGTCTTGATCCCTTTTCGGGTGGACGGAGTTGGCGATGGCCGCAAAAAACAACGCAAGCCCACGCGAAGCGCTCACTTTCGACGACGTGCTGATCAGGCCCGGCCTGTCGGAAGTGCTGCCGAGCGACGTCGATATCCGCTCGCGCGTCACCCGCTCGATCCCGCTCAATATCCCGATCATCGCCTCCGCCATGGACACGGTGACCGAGTCGCAGATGGCCATTGCCATGGCGCAGGCCGGCGGTATCGGCGTCATCCACCGCAATCTGGAACCGGAGCAGCAGGCCGCCCAGGTCCGCCAGGTGAAGAAATACGAATCCGGCATGGTGGTGAACCCGCTCACCATCGAGCCCACCGCTACCTTGCAGCAGGCGCTCGACCTGATGAAGGAGAACCACATTTCCGGGGTTCCGGTGGTCGAGGGCGGCGGCAGTGGCGGGCCGGGCAGACTGGTCGGGATTCTCACCAATCGCGATGTGCGTTTTGCCACCGATCCCAATCAGCGCGTGGCCGAGCTGATGACCAAGGACAAGCTCATCACCGTGCGTCGCGAGGGCGTCAGCCAGGACGAGGCCAAGCGCCTGCTGCATCAGCACCGCATCGAGAAGCTGCTGGTGGTCGACGATCAATATCGCTGCGTCGGGCTGATCACCGTCAAGGACATGGAAAAGGCGGTGGCCAACCCTTACGCCTGCAAGGACGAGCAGGGCCGCCTGCGCGTCGCCGCCGCCACCACGGTCGGCGACAAGGGTTTTGCGCGCACCGAGGCGCTGATCGCGGCCGGCGTCGATCTGGTGGTGGTCGATACCGCGCACGGCCACTCGCGTTATGTGCTCGACGCCGTCACGCGCATCAAAAAGCTGTCGAACGCGGTGCAGGTGGTGGCCGGCAACGTCGCCACCGGCGAAGGCGCCAAGGCGCTGATCGATTGCGGCGCCGACGCCATCAAGGTCGGCATCGGCCCGGGCTCGATCTGCACCACGCGCATCGTCGCCGGCGTCGGCGTGCCGCAGCTCACCGCCATTATGGACTCGGTCGAGGCGGCGAAGAAACAAGGCATCCCGGTGATCGCCGACGGCGGCATCAAATATTCCGGCGATCTCGCCAAGGCGCTCGCCGCCGGCGCCGATGTGGCGATGGTCGGCTCGCTGCTCGCCGGCACCGACGAGACGCCGGGCGAGGTGTTCCTCTATCAGGGCCGTTCCTACAAGAGCTATCGCGGCATGGGCTCGGTCGCCGCCATGGCGCGCGGTTCGGCCGATCGCTATTTCCAGCAGGACATCAAGGACACGCTCAAGCTGGTGCCGGAAGGCGTCGAGGGCCAGGTCGGCTACAAGGGCCCGGTCGCCAATGTGCTGCATCAACTGACCGGCGGCCTGCGCGCCGCCATGGGCTATGTCGGCGCCGGCACGGTCGAGGAGTTCCACGGCAAGGCGGAATTCGTGCGCATCTCGGGCGCCGGCCTGCGCGAAAGCCACGTGCACGACGTCACCATCACGCGCGAAAGCCCGAATTATCCGAGCCGGGGCTGACGCGTCATGTCCATCCAGACCATTCTGCTGCCGCTGTTCGTACAGGTCGCGCTCACCTTCGCGCTGCTGTTCTGGATGGCCAATGCGCGGATTGGCGCCATCAAGCGCAAGGAAACCAAGATGGCGGACATCGCGCTCGGCCAGTCGAATTGGCCGACCAAGGTGCAGCAGATCGGCAATAGCTACCACAGCCAATTTCAGATCCCGGTCCTGTTCTATGTCCTGGTGGCGCTGGCGATCCTGACCAAGACCGCCGATCTGTTGTTCGTGGTGTTGGCTTGGGCCTTCGTGCTGACGCGTCTGCTGCACGCTTATATCCACACCACCAGCAATATTGTCCGTCATCGCTTCAACGCCTTCGCGCTCGGCGTGTTCATTTTGCTGGCGATGTGGATCGTCTTCGCGGTCCGTATCCTGCTGAGTTTGTCATGACGCCAGCAGCGCGGCTCGCCGCGGCCATCGAAGTTTTCGCAAATCTTGAAAGCGAGCGGCGTCCGGCGGGCGACGCGCTCAAGGCATGGGGCTTAGGCCATCGCTTCGCCGGCTCCGGCGACCGCGCGGCGATCGCCGGGCTGGTTTACGATGCATTGCGCCGACGGGCGTCAAGCGCATTTATCATGGGTTCGGCCAGCCCCCGCGCCATCCTGCTCGGCATGCTCAAGCGCGAGCGCGGGCTCGACAGCGACGCGATCGGCAAGCTCGCCAGCGGCGCGCAATATGCCCCCGAAGCCTTGAGCGACGACGAGCGCAAGCGCCTGGACGCAGCCGATTTGGCGAGCGCACCGCAGCACATTTCCGGCGATTATCCGGAATGGCTCGATGCGCATTTCACCCGCGCCTTCGGCGATGCCCGCGCCGAGGAGGGGGCGGCGCTGGCCTCGCGCGCGCCGCTCGATCTGCGTGTCAACGCCTTGAAAGCCGAGCGCGACAAGGTGGCAGGCCAGCTGTCCGACCTGAAAGCGGAGCAGACAGCGTGGTCGCCCTGGGGCCTGCGCATTCATCTCGGCGCCGACGCCAAAAGCCCGGCGATCCATGCGGAACCGGCGTTTCTTAAAGGTCTAGTGGAAGTTCAAGACGAAGGCTCGCAGCTCGCCGCCTTGTTTTCGGGGGCTAAGCCGGGCGAGCAGGTGCTTGATCTGTGCGCCGGCGCCGGCGGCAAGACTTTGGCTTTGGCGGCGATGATGCAGAACAAGGGCCAGATCTACGCCACCGACGACGACAAACGGCGGCTCGCCCCAATTCATGACCGACTGGCGCGTTCTGGCGCCCG
Organism: Hyphomicrobiales bacterium; assembly: GCA_016201085.1. GTDB lineage: Bacteria > Pseudomonadota > Alphaproteobacteria > Rhizobiales > Xanthobacteraceae > Pseudolabrys. Next base: position 2,919 of record JACQDO010000175.1, read on the forward strand.
CAACGTCCAGGTGCGCACACCGAAATCGGTCGGCACCGAACTCGACGACCTCGCCGGCCGCTGTGACCTGGTGCTGATCGACGCGCCCTGCACCGGCACCGGCTCCTGGCGGCGTAATCCGGACGCCAAGTGGCGCATGCGGCCGGGCGCGCTGGAGCAGCGGCAGAAGGAGCAGGCCGAGATCCTCGAGCGCGCGGTGCCGCTGCTCAAAACCGGCGGCCGCATCGTCTATGTTACCTGCTCGGTGCTGGACGAGGAGAACGGCGCGCAGGTGCGCGGATTCATGACTCGCCATCATGAATTTTCGCTTCGGCCGGCGGCCGAGGTCGTCGAGGCGCTGGGCGAGCGCGCCGACATGTTCGTCCAGGCGGCGCGACTGTTGGACGAGGGTATTTTGATGACGCCGCGCACGACCGGAACGGACGGGTTTTTCGTCAGCGTGCTGCGGCGGGGCTGACTTCGGCCGGTCATTAACGGTTTCATTACACGAATTCCGCTTTTGCGCCTCAATCCCGGCCAAAAATCTCCGCGATGATTTCGTGACTGGGGGCACGATTTCTTCAGCGAGGCATCCCGACATGCTGGTTGCGAAGCGCGAAACGTTTGAGCTCGGGGCGCAGGATCGTCCGGTACCGCCGGCTGGGCCCGCTCCGACCGGCTCCCGTTTCACCCGCACGCTGAACGTGCTGCAATTGCTGGGCGCGCTGATCGCGCTGCCGGTCGGCATCGGCAGCGCTTATTCGATGTATCAGGCCAATTTTTCCGCCGAGGCGAGCTGCAAGGCCCTGCGCGTCAGCATCGTCAGGATGCTCGACAAGAACGTCGATGCCGCCACGCGCCACATGCTGGTGCGCCGCGATGTCGAGGCGTTCGAGAGTACGTGCGGCACGGTCGATCCGGACGCCACCGCGGCGTTCAAGGCCCTGCTGGCGGCCGAGAAGGCGGCACCGGTGACCAATGCGGTTGCCCCGCGGGCCGAGCCGCAAGCGCAGACCGTGGTGAGCAAGAACGAGCCACCGCTCAAGAGCAAGCCGCAGTCCGCGCGCGCCGGTGCGACTGCGCCGGTCCGGAACGAAGCCTCGCTTTCGGACGCGGCCTGGGTTGCGGCCGTGCAGACGGCTTTGGCCAAGCGCGACAGCGATAAGAAACCCGCCGCGCAGTCGAGCGCCGCCGCAGCGCCGGCGCTGGCGCCGCGCCCGCTCGGCATATTGCCTGTAACGCCGATGTTGCCGGCGGCGTCGTCGGTGACGGCGTTGCCGGCGCCGCCAGTCGACCAAGAC
>JACQDO010000189.1 GCA_016201085.1 Hyphomicrobiales bacterium
ACTCGAGCCCGGCGACATCATCATGACCGGCACGCCCGCAGGCGTCGCCGCTACCGTCGCCGGCGACAAACTCGAATGCGAAGTCGAGGGCGTAGGCAAGCTCACGGTCACGATCGGCCAGCCGCTGAAATAACGCGGCCGCGACTTCTGTTCAGTGCGTAAAAAATTGGCGTTAGCGGTGGAACCGCCGGCGTCCCGACAGCGTTGTCGGGCGGCATCGCACGGAGCCAGTCCATGGGCCAAGCCCGCAAGATCGAGCGCACCCTTTTACCACCGACAATCGACGCCAGCACGATGACCGAGCGGGTCATGCAATTTGCGCCCGCCAACAAAGCCGAAGCGATCAAGCTGCTACGCGCGAGCTTCGCCGAATGCCCGCTCAGCATGCGGGTGGCCGTGCTCGACATGCTGATCCGCGGCTGGCCGCGCAAGTCCGGCGCGCGTCATAGTCCGAGATAGGCCTGCCGTACGCGGTCGTCGGATAGCAACGCCTCGCCGCTGCCGGACAGCGTGATGCGGCCGTTCTCCAGCACGTAGGCGCGGCTGGCGAGCTTGAGCGACACCGCCACGTTCTGCTCCACCAGCACGCAGGTGAGACCGTCGCGGTTGAGGTCGCGCACGGTCTTGAGCACGCTCTGCACGACGGTGGGCGCCAAGCCGAGCGAGGGCTCGTCGAACATCACCAGTTCCGGCGCACCCATCAGGCAGCGTCCGATGGCGAGCATCTGCTGCTCGCCGCCCGACAGCGTACCGGCGGCCTGATGGCGGCGTTCGGCCAAAGCCGGAAACAGCGCATAGGCTCTGTCGAGGTTGCGCTCGCGTTCGGCGCGCGCGCGCGGCAGCATGGCGCCCATCGCCAGATTTTCGACCACCGACAGCGACGGGAAAACCTGGCGGCCTTCCGCCACTTGGCCGATACCGAGATCGCAGACCTTGTGGCTCGGCCAGCCGGCGATATCGAGGCCACGATAAAGGATTCGTCCGCGCACCGGCTTGTGCATACCGGCGATGGTGTGGATGAGCGATGTTTTGCCGGCGCCGTTAGCACCGACAATGGCGACAATAGCGCCCTCCTCGATGTCGATCGAGACGCCATCGAGCGCCTGGGCGTCGCCGTGGAAGACGTCGATATTCTCGACGCTCAGCATCTTCATGGCATTATCCGATTGCGCATGATCTTCTCCGACCTTGCTTCGCCCGCCGAAGCGGGCTTCGCGAAGGCGGGAAACCGGTGCCCACTTTTCGCGATCATGCGCTGACGTCCTCCGCCCCGAGATAGGAATGGATCACCGCCGGATCGCGCACGACCGCCTCCGGCGTCCCTTGCGCGATCGCCGCGCCGTGATGCAACACGAGGATGCGCGCAGCCAGCGCCATCACCGCGCGCATCACGTGCTCGATCAGCAGGATGGTCAGGCCGGTATCGCGATTGAGCTCCTTGAGGATCGCCACGATGCGGTCGGTCTCGGTCGGCCGCAATCCCGCCATCACCTCGTCGAGCAGCAGCAATTTCGGGTCGGTGGCGAGCGCGCGCGCCACTTCCAGCCGCTTGCGATCGGGCAGCGTAAGCGAGGAGGCGCGTTGCGCGCGCTTGTCGTAGAGGTCGAGGCGGCGCAACACGTCTTGCGCATGTGCGCGCGCGTCCAGCACGTGATGGCGGTGCAGCAGCGCGCCGACAATGACGTTGTCCTCGACGGAGAGCGCGGGAAACGGCCGCACGATCTGGAAGGTGCGGCCGATGCCGCGCCGGCAGATAAGGTCGGGCGGCAGGCCGTCGATGCGTTCGCCGGCAAAGCTGATGGCGCCGCCGTCGGGTGCGAACGCGCCGGCGATCATGTTGAAGAGCGTGGTCTTGCCGGCGCCATTGGGACCGATCACCGCATAGATACCGCCGGCCGGCACCTCGAAACTCAAGCGGTCGACCGCGACTAGGCCGCGGAATCGCTTGCTGACGGCGTCGATGGTCAGTAGCGCGCTCATTTGTCGCGCTCCGCCAGTCCGATGCGCTTGCACAGCCACGGCCAGATGCCGTCCGGCAGCGTCATGATCACCAGCAGCAGGCAGATGCCGTAGAACACCTGCTTGGCGCCGGGCAGATCGATGCCGGCGGCCGCCAGCACGGCGGTTATCGTTTCGCCGAGGCCCGTCAGCACGAAGGCCCCGAGCACCGGCCCGAACAGCGTGCCGATGCCGCCGACGATCGGCCCCAGGATGATCTCGATCGAACGCGAGATGTGAAACACCTGCTCGGGAAACAGGTTGTTGTAGAAGAACGCATAGAACACGCCGGCAAACGAGGTCATGGCGGCCGAAATCACCACCGCCACCATCTTGTAATGGAAGGTGTCGATGCCGGAGGAGCGGGCGGCCTCCTCGTCCTCGCGAATCGCCAGCCAGAAATAGCCGACGCGGCTTTGCAACAATGCGCGGCAGAAAATGAAGGCGAGCACGGTGGCGACAAGGATGACGTAGTAGAACATCACCGGTTGCCCGCGCAGCAGCCAGAGATCGTTGTGGCTATATTGCGCGACCGGCAGGAACAGGCCGGACGATCCGCTGGTCCAGGACCAATGATCGAAGCCGACGCGGGCGAATTCCGCCACCGCAATGGTCAGGATGGCGAAATAGACGCCGGCGACGCGAAAGCGGAACGCCAGGAACCCGATGAAGGCGCCAGCCAGCGCCGCGACCGGCACCGCGACCATCAGGCCAAGCCATGGCCCGACGCCGAAATGCACATAGAACGCGGCCGCGGCATAGGCGCCCAAGCCCACATAGAGCGCGTGTCCGAGCGACAACTGCCCGGCAAAGCCCATCATGATGTTCCAGGCCTGCCCGATGTAGGCGAAGTACAGGATAAGGATCAGCACAGTGAGCAGGTAATCGCTGGCGATCAGCGGTGCCACGATCAGCGCCAGCAGCAGCACGCCCAGCATAACCAAGGCCCGGCGCGGCACGCCCTCGATGAGACGCGCGATCATGCTGCCCTCATGATGCGGCTCTCTTGCCCATGATGCCTTGCGGGCGGAACAGCAGCACCAGCACCAGGATGGCGAAGGCGAACATGCTCTTGGCCGAGGGCGAGAACAGCAGTCCGGCCATCGCCTCGGTCAGGCCGATCAGCAGCCCGCCGATGAGCGCGCCCGGCATCGAGCCGAGGCCGCCGGTGATGACAATGACGAAGGCGAGCAGTGTATAGGCCGGGCCGAGCGAAGGCGTCACATCGGCGATCAGCACCAGCATCACGCCGGCGGCGCCGACGCAGGCGGTGCCCAGGCCGAAGGTCAGCGCATAGAGATGCTTGACATCGAGCCCAACCACCAACGCGCCGGTGTAATTATCGGCGCAGGCGCGGATGGCGGTGCCGACGCGCGTGGAGCGGAAAAACACGAACAGCGCGAGCGCGACCACGATGGCGGCGATGCCGGCATAGGCCTTGGTGGCGTCAACGATCAACCGGCCGAACTGGAAACTGTCAAACGAATAGGAGGTCTGCACACCCTGCGCGTCCGGCCCGAACAGGATCAGCAGCACGTTGACCATGATGATCGCCATCGCGACCAGCAGCAGGAACTGGCTGTGCTCGGGCCGCGTGATGAAGGCATTGATCATGCCGGCCTGCAGCACGTAGCCGAAGGCGAACAGCACCGTGGCGATCGGCACCAGCATCAGCAGCGGATCGAGATGGAAAGCCGAGAACAGCGTCACCGCGATATACATGGCGATGGTCATCATCTCGCCATGGGCGAAATTGACCACGCGCACCACGCCGAAGATCACCGACAGGCCGAGCGCCATCAGGCCATAGACCAAGCCGGTCAATACTCCGCCGACGGCAACGTTGAGATAGATATCAGCCGGCACTGGGTGATCCTAATGACGCAGTACTCCGGCTGCGTTTGCGGCCGGAGTACTAGCGATCAAAACGCGCGTCAGCTGCGCTTGTCGTAGGGCTTTAGCGGCCATTCCGGCTTGGCATTGGCCGCTTCCTTGGGCGCCACGGTGAGCAGCTTGCCGCCGCGATTCTGGATCCCGGCACCCACGATCTTGTCGTTCTGGCCTTTGGCGTCGAACTGGATGCCGGGGCCGACGCTGACATTGTCCTTGATGTTGGTCGCGCGCACAGCATCGGCCAGCGCCTTCGGATCGGCCGAGCCAGCGCGCTTATAGGCGTCGGCGGCGATCAGCAGCGCCTCGAAGGTGTAGACGTGGTTGGTGTTCAGGTTGACGCCCGCGTGCGCCTTGGCCAGCGCGGCCTCGAGCTGCTTGGACAGCTTCTTGTTTGGGTCGTACCAGGGCACAAAGCTCAGCGGTCCGTCGGAGAGTTTGCCGAGAGTCTTGAGATACTGATCCTCGTACCAGCCCGGCCCCATGCTCAAGATCGTCATCGGCGTCCAGCGCTGCTTGACCAGTTCGCGAGTGAACAGGATGGCATCGTTGAGCCGGCTGACCATCAGCAATGCGTCGGCGCCGGTCGCCTTGGCCTTGGAGATTTCCACCGACAGGTCGCGCGCCGCCGGATCGTAGGCGATCGTCTCGACGATCTTGTACGGCATGTCGAACTTCGGCATTACCGCGCCGATACCGCCCTTCATCGCCATGCCGAAGGTGTCGTTGACGTGCATGAACACCGCCGTCTTCGGCGCAGCGCCGACCGCCGCAAACACTTCCTTCTGGTCGATGAAGGCGTCGCCGAGGATCATCGGCGCGGTCGGGAAATTGCGGAACACGAACTTGTAGCCCTGCTCGGTGATCGGCGGCGCTGCCGCGATGTTGATGACGAAGGGAATGCCCTTCTGCTCGGCGACCTGGGCAATCGCCGTGCTCTGGCCGGAGTCGAAGGCGCCGACCAGCAGCTGCGCGCCTTCGCTGATCAGGCGCTCGGCGCGGGCGCGCGAGACCTCCACGTTGGATTCGGTGTCGCCGTTCATGAT
>JACQDO010000193.1 GCA_016201085.1 Hyphomicrobiales bacterium
CGGCGATGAGGTCATCCTCCGTCGCCGCCGGCGAATTGACGGCGGCCTTGTCGGACGCCGCCGCGCCGGGTGTCGCGGATTTGGCGGCGGCGACCTTCAACGCGGAGCCTTCCGCGGTCACGTTGGTCACGGTGCCCATCTTCATGATGGTGAACGAGACCGCCTTGCTGGCTTTCGAGAAGTTGAGCACGACCATATTGGCATTGTTGATCACCGACGACTGCGCGTCCCAGCCCTGTTGTTTCATGGACGAGCGATAGAAATCGGCCACCGACTTGACGCTGCCTGCGCTGCTGAACTCCAGCCTGCCATTGTCGAATTCGATGTCCTCGGCGCCTTCCGGCAGCGGAACCGGCGCGTCATGGCCGGCGAGCGCGCGCAGGGTTTCCGTAGGCTCCCGCGTGCCTTGCGCCGCGGCCGGCGCTTGCATGCCGGCACGCACATCGGAAGCGGCCTCGCGCATGAGCTGCTGCGCCTGTTTCATCATGGCGTCGATCGAGTCTTCCTTGGCGGCCGGCTCGTTCTTGACGACGGGTTTCGCCACCTGCTGCACCAGGCTGACGATGGTCAGGTCGTATTTGTGACCGAGCTTGAGCACGGCCTTGCCTTCCGTCGAGGAGAAGGTGAGCGCGATCTCGTCCGGACTGACGACGGCGCCCTGGGCCTCTTCTTTCCAATGGCGCGCCGTCAGTTCGCGTCGATAAAACGCCAGCACGGCGCCGACATCGGCAATCACATGCGCATGCAACTCGCGCTGGGTCGAGCCGCCGGTGCCGCCGGAGGTCTTGCTCGGCTTCGGCCGCGGCAGGTCGAAGATATCGCTATCCGCCTCCAGCTGCTGCGGCAGCGCGAACGGCGCGACCTTGATTTCGACAAGGGTCTTGTCGTCGCGGCGCTGCGTCGACAGCACGATCGGCCGTTTATTGCCGCGGTCGTAATAAGCGGCGGCCGGCTCCATTTTCGCATTCGGCCATTTCGCCGCGGCATCGCTCGCCGTCAACGGCAGCCAGCCGGAGGCGGTCAACTGCTTATTGAAGAAGTCGCGGGTGGCGTCGATGCTGCCGGCTGTGGCCAGATTCAGATAGGGGCGATTCTCGTCGAACACGATGTCGGTCGCATCGCCAGGAACCGGCAAGGCGAAGGGCAACCGCGTCGGCGAGTAGGTGACGGTGGTGACCTCGCTGGTGCGTTCGTTTTTCCCGACTTGAATGGTGAAGGAAACCGACAGTCCCTGCGGGCCCTTTTTGAAAGCCATCGAAGTTGAGTGGATAGTGTCCAGCGGGGCGACGTAGGGTTTCCAGCCGTCGGCGCCGAGCAGCTTGACGAGTGCGGCAGTCGTGTTGGCGAGCGTGCCCGAAACGGAATAAACCATTTTGTCTTTTGCCGACCGGTCGGCGTCGACGCTGGCACCCTCGAGGCGCGGCAAGCTACCGACGTCGACCGGTGTTGCGACGTGATTATCGCGGTTGAGATAGGCCTGGTGCATCGGCGCCAGAATGCCGACCGGCCATTGCTTGAGCTCCAGTTTGGTTTTGCCGGCCTCGGCCTTTTGCAGCGTCAGCACCAGCGCCACCGATGCATCCTTATCGGCGATGTAATGCGCATAGGCGCCCTTCTCGTGCACCGTGCCGGACGGCCCGTCGGCCGGCTGCTTGCCGTTGGTCTTTTCCGACCACAGCGACCAGCCGCGGCTGTCCAATTCCTTGCGATAGAAGTCCAGCGTCTTGTCGAGCGGTTCGGCGGTGACCAGCGTCAACAGCGCCCGCTCCGGCGAGTACTCGATTTGACTCGCGTCCTTGGCGAACGGCAGATCGGTTTTCAGCGGCAGCGCGGAATATTGCACGCTGGTGGCGTTGTTCTGCGCCGGCGCGATACTGACATACACGTTGAGCGCCTGCGTGCCCCTCTTGAGCGTCATGATCCGCATGTTAGGATCGTTGCGATAGGCGGTGTTCGGCGCGACGTATTTCTGCCAGCCGGCGGCGACCAGCGCCTTGTCGAGCGTCTCGGCGGTCTGCGCCACCGAATCCGGGGAGGTGAAGATCGTGCTCGTCGGGCTGGCGAAGACTTGCTTGGCGCCGCTGACGCGCGGCAGCCGGCTGCTGTCGAACGCGCCGTTATCGGCGCGGGGTGCGCTGGATTCATTACAGCCGCCCAGCATTGCGAGACAGGCGAAGACGAAGAGCAAAGCGCGTGATTTGTGGATGTGTAAGTCGCCGCCCATGGTCAATATCTCCGTTGCCTTGGTTATAGACCGAAATGTCAAAGCTTGCCGTGATCCGGGAAGCCCCTGACCGACGGCATTCTCGATGTGTCGTTTCGGGCGGGTAAAAGGTTCATGTAAAAAGCAAACGCGCCGGCGGCTACCGGCGCGCGTCAAGCAAAAAAACCAACTGTCAGTTGCGGTATTGCGTGTAGTCGATCTTGAACATGCTCGGGTCGGGACGCCGCGTGCTGTCCAGATTGTACACCGCCACGGTGGTGTCGTAGCCCTGCGGGTCGGTCACCGTCCACTGCTTGAGCTGCATGTCCTTGGCGCCGAACATGATCATCAGCCGGCTGGTGCCGACGATGCCGTTCTTTTCCTCGACCGCCACCGTGATGAACACGTCGTCGGCATAAACTGCGACCAGATGGGTATCCTTGGTCAGGTCGACACGGTCGGACAGCAGGAAACGCAGCGGCGTCTGCGACAGCGGATAGACATCCTGCGTCGCCAGGCGCCGGTCGCGCACCACCACCGACTCGCCGTCGGCAATCAGTTCGATCGGGCTCGGGTCTTCATATTCGAAGCGTACCTTGCCGGGCTTGGAGATGTAGAAATCGCCCTGCGTGCGGCGTCCGTCCGGTCCGACCTGCACGAATTTACCCGACAACACCGTCACGCCGGAGAGATAGCCATTGACGCGCTCGACCAGCGCGCGCTGCTCCGCATTGAGCGCGCCGGTGCCGGATTTGCCGAGCAGCGCGGCGAACGGATTGGAGACCGGATTCGGCGTTTGCGGGGCGGGCGTTGCTTGCGCGCGCGCGCCGAGCGCGGCGGCTGGGATCGCCAGCCGCGCGGCGGTGTTGACGCTGCGCGGCGCGATCGATCCGGTGACGGTGGGCTGCGCGCCGATCGCGGGGCGCGGTTTCGGCAGCGGCACGCCTTGCGCCAGCGCGGGAGCGGCGCTCAGGCAAAACAACAAGGATGCCAACGTCGCGACGCTTCGTGCTCTATTGTGTGCCGCCATCACTTTCTCCGCTCGGGTCTCACTGAGATAGAGACGCGCTGTGGCGATTTCACGACCTGAATTATGCGCTGATTCGGCGCTAATCGCGATATTTCATTACTATTCGTCATTCCGGGGCGCGAGCGCTGCAAGCGAACCCGGAATCCTGGATTCCGGGTTCAGCCCTTCGGGCTGTCCCGGAATGACAAGTTTGGTTCAGTAGCGTTCCTGGCCGCCCTCTTCGGGGATCAGGATCTCGCGTTTACCGGCATGGTTGGGCTGGCCGATAATGCCTTCCTGTTCCAGGCGTTCCATCAGGGTGGCGGCGCGGTTGTAGCCGATCTGCAGCCGGCGCTGAATGTAGGAGGTGGAGGCCTTGCGGTCGCGTTTCACGATCGCAACGGCTTGTTGGTAGAGGTCGCCGCCTTCGGCCAGTCCCATGCCGGTGGCGTCGAACACCGCGCCGTCC
>JACQDO010000194.1 GCA_016201085.1 Hyphomicrobiales bacterium
ACGACGAATGTCTTATCGCGGCAACCTCAACCTGTCATGGCCGGGCTTGCCCCGGTGACGACAAGGCTTCTCACGCCGCCTTGCAATGCGCGCAGATGCCGGAAATCTCGATCACCGGCGTCTTCGGCGTGAAGCCCGCCGCGCGAGACGCTGTTTTGATGGTCTCCGCCACGGCCGCGGCGGCCGCTTCGCCGACCGCGCCGCATTGTTCGCAGATGAGGAACACCACCGGATCGTGGCTGTCGTGATTATGCACGCAGGCGATGAAGGCGTTGCGGCTTTCGATGCGGTGCACCAGGCTCTGCTCGCGCAGGAAATCGAGCGCGCGGTAGATGGTGATCGGCGCCGGACGGGCGCCGCGCACCGCCAGCCGGTCGATCAGCTCATAGGCGCCGAGCGGCTGGTGGCTGGCGAGCAACGCTTCCAGCACACGGTGGCGGATTGGCGTCAGCCGTTCCTTGCGCGCGGCGCAGATCGCCTCGGCATGCGCGATGGCGTCATGGGCGCAGCGCCCGTGGTCGTGATCGGGCGTCGGAAACACCGTGCGGCGTTGCGATTTTTTGGCCAAGGAAAATTCCGCCTTCATACGCAAGTCTAACGCGTTACCGGGTGAATCGCGAAAACCGCAACATATATATTGCACTGCAATAAGAATAGGGGCAGCTTCCGGGCCGCAATCCGATAGCTGCAAAACAGGCCATTTGGCGGCCGCATCGAACGAGGACTGCCATGCTCAAGGGCAAAACCGCGCTGGTCACCGGCTCCACCTCCGGCATCGGGCTCGCCGTCGCGCGCGCGCTCGCCGCCGACGGCGCCAACATCATGCTCAACGGCTTCGGCGAGGCTGCCGCGATCGAAAAGGAACGCGCCGGGCTGGAAAAGGAGTTCGGCATCAAGGCGCGCTATTCGCCAGCCGACATGAGCAAGCCGGCCGAGATCGCCGCCATGATCCACGCCACCGAAAAAGAGTTCGGCACGCTCGACGTGCTGGTCAACAATGCCGGCATCCAGCACGTCGCCAATATCGAGGACTTCCCGGTCGAGAAATGGGACGCGGTCATCGCCATTAATCTTTCGTCGGCGTTCCACACCATCCGCGCCGCCGTGCCCGGCATGAAGGCGCGCAAGTGGGGCCGCATCGTCAATATCGCTTCGGCGCACGGACTGGTCGCCAGCGCGCAGAAGGTCGCCTACGTCTCGGCCAAGCACGGCCTGGTCGGCATGACCAAGGTGGTGGCGCTGGAGACCGCCAACAGCGGCATCACCTGCAACGCCATCTGCCCGGGCTGGGTGCTGACGGCGCTGGTACAGGCGCAGATCGACGCGCGCGCCAAGGCCTCCGGCAAAACGGTGCGCGAGGAAGAGATCGCGCTGCTGTCGGAAAAGCAGCCGATGCACCAGTTCACCCGGCCGGAGAACATCGGCGCGCTGGCGGTGTTCCTGGCGAGCGACGCGGCGGCCAGCATCACCGGCTCGGCCTATTCGATCGACGGCGGCTGGGTCGCGCAATGACCCTCTTCGTCATTCCGGGGCGCGAGCAAAGCGAGCGAACCCGGAATCCAGACGCAAGCGCAGAGTTTGCATCTGGATTCCGGGTTCCGTCCTTCGGACGGCCCCGGAATGACGAGGTACCAAACCAATGATCAAATCTCTCGTCCGCGCCCTTCGCGGCAATCCGGCGCCAAAACCCAAGCGCATCGATCTAGCGCTGCAGGGCGGCGGCGCGCATGGCGCTTTCACCTGGGGCGTGCTCGATCACATCCTTGAAGATGGGCGGCTGGAGATCGAGGGCATCACCGGCGCCTCGGCCGGCGCCATCAATGCCGTGCTACTGGCCGACGGGCTGGCGCGCGGCGGACGCGAGGAGGCGCGCAAGCGGCTGGCCGATTTCTGGCGCGCGGCCAGTCTCGGCGGCGGCCTGCCCGATGTGCAGCGCAAGGCCATCGACCGGCTGTTCTCGTTCCTGCCGCTGGAAGATTCGCCGATGGGCATCTGGTTCAAGGCGGTGTCGCAATATCTCTCGCCCTACGACTTCAACCCGCTCAACATCAATCCCTTGAAAGACTTGCTGCGGCGCTTTGTCGATTTCGACGCCATTCGCAAAAGCGAAACGCCGCAGCTCTTCATCACCGCCACCAATGTGCACACCGGACGGCTGCGCATTTTTTCGCGCGACAAGATCAGCGCCGACGCCGTGCTCGCGTCCGCCTGCCTGCCGCTGCTATTCCGCGCGGTCGAGATCGACGGCGTGCCCTATTGGGACGGCGGCTATCTCGGCAACCCGTCGATCTTCCCGCTGTTCGGCAAGACGCAGACCGAGGACGTGCTGCTCATCCAGATCAACCCGCTGGCGCGCCACAGCACGCCGCACTCCAGCCAGGACATCGTCAACCGGCTGAACGAGATAACGTTCAACTCGCCGCTGATGGGCGAACTGCGCGCCATCGAATTCGTGATGAGACTGATCGACGAGGGCAAACTGCCGCGCGGGCTGGGGCTTGGCAAGTACCGGCGCATCAACATGCACCGCATCGCGCTCGATGGTTCCGCCAAGCTGCTCAACGCCGGCAGCAAGCTCAATACCGACTACGATTTCTTCGAAATGCTGCGCAACAACGGCCGGCGCGCGGCGCGCCGCTTCCTCGATGCGCATTTCGCCGATATCGGCGTGCGCGGCACCGTCGACCTGCGGGCGGAAGTCGGCGCCGAATGGGCGTGATTAGAGCACGGTTGTTTGAACCCGACGCACCGCGGCGAACTCGGCGCGCTCCCTCTCCCCTGGGGGGAGAGGGTCGGGGTGAGGGGGCAAGTGGCCCTCGATAGGCTATAACCCCTCACCCGGATCGCTTCGCGATCCGACCTCTCCCCATGGGAGAGGTGAAGCAAAGCCGTCGCAATATCCGATTCAATCCGAAGCAAATTCGTTCTAGTGTGATGACATCACCCTTGCTCACCGCCGAGATCGGCGAGGCGCTGCTCGATATCCGCGTCGCCGATATCACCACGCTGGACGTGGCGGCCATCGTCAACGCCGCCAACCGCTCGCTGCTGGGCGGCGGCGGGGTCGACGGCGCCATCCACCGCGCGGCCGGGCCCGAGCTGCTGGCGGAATGCCGGACGCTTGGCGGCTGCGAAACCGGCAGCGCGAAGATCACGCGCGGCTACCGGCTCAAATCGCGCCACGTCATCCACGCGGTCGGGCCGGTGTGGAACGGCGGCGGCTCGGACGAAGAGACGCTGCTGGCCAACTGCTACCGCAGCGCGCTCGATCTCGCGGCCGCGCATTCGCTCACTTCAATCGCCTATCCGGCAATCTCCACCGGCATCTACGGCTTTCCAGCCGATCTTGCCGCGCGCGTCGCGGTTGGCACGGTGGTGTCGGAACTGGCGGCAAATCCGCGCGGCATGGCGCGCGTCGTGTTCTGCTGCTTCTCGGCGGAGAGCGCGGAGCACCACAAGATGGCGTTCGCGGAATTGGGGTTGGTTTAATCTGTCGTCCCGGGCGAGCGAAGCGAGACCCGGGGCTCATACGCCGTGCCCTAACGAACGGCTGCGGAGTTTGGGTCCCCGCCTTCGCGGGGACGACAGCGGAGAGGTCTCGCGTTCGCTCGCTAATTATGTTTTCGGCGCCACGTCCAACCTTACGATCCAGTTCTCCAGCCCCGGTCCCGCCGCCGGATAGAGCTTCAGCACCTCGGGGTCATGCCCTGGCACGATATGCTGGCGCGAACTCGCCAACTTCTGGATCGTCTTATAGCCCTCGAGCGTGTCGCCGACGGAATAGGTGATCGGGAACACGCTGCCTTCGTCGATGTGCGAGTACAGATGGATGCAGTCGGAGGTCAAGACGACGGTGCCGCGCTTGGTTTTCACCCGCACGCATTGCAGGCCCTTGGAGTGGCCGCCGATCTTGTGCACCGAAATGCCGGACGCCAGTTCCTCGGCACCGTCGTGGAATTCGCAGCGATAGGCGAACACCTTGCTCACGATGGCGTGCACGTCGCGCTCGCTGAACGGGATGCGCAGCATCGGGTGGCACATGCAGCGGCCGGTGGCATAGGCCATTTCGGTGTCCTGCAGATGATAGCGCGCCTTGGGGAACAGATCGTAATTGCCGGCGTGATCCCAATGCATGTGGGTGGCGATCACGTTCTCGACACTGTCGGGCTCGATGCCGAGTGCTTTGAGCCCCTCGCCGACCGGATGCAACAGCTTGCGCCCGCGCTCCTTGGCGGCGACCTCGTCGAAGCCGGTGTCGACCACGAACACGCCATGCGGACCCTTGATGACCCAGACGTAATAGGAAATCGAGGTCAGCTCGTCATGCGGATCGCCGAAGATGTAGTTTTCCGAGCGTTTGCGCGAATGGCTGGCGTAGCAGACGGCGAAGACCTCGTGGCTGTCGTCGGTCATGGTTTCTTCCCGATGGTGACGCCGGCGCGCTGCTCGATCATCTTGACGATGGCGGTGAAATCGCTGTCGCCGCCGTATTGCGTGTTGGTGGCTTCCCACTGATCGAGCACGGTGCGCATGACGGCATCGGGAACGTTCAGGCCCTTGGCCTCCTCGGCGCACAGCCGCACGTCCTTGAGCATCAAGGCGGTGCCAAAGCCGTAGTTGAAGGTGCGCGGCAGGATCGCCTGCGGGAATTTGCCGTCCGAAGCGGTGGTGCGGCCGGAGCCGGCATTGATGACGTCGATCATCACCGCCGCATCGAGCCCCGCTTTCACGCCCATAGCCACCGCTTCGGCCGTCGCCGCCATCGCGGTGGCGGAGAGGAAGTTATTGGCGAGCTTCATGGTCTGCGCCATGCCGGGCTTGTCGCCGATCACGAACACCTTGCCGAACACGCCGAGCGCATCCTTCACCAGCTCGATGTCGGCCTTCGGGCCGGAGACCATCACCGCTAGCGTGCCTTTCTTGGCGCCGCCGACGCCGCCCGACACCGGCGAGTCGATCTGCACGATGTTGTTCTTGGCCAGGGCCGCCGCGATCTTGGCCGCCACGCGCGAGCCGGTGGTGGATAGATCGATGAAGCGCTTGATGCGCTTGCCGTGGATGACGCCGCCCTCGCCGGTCGCGACCTTTTCCGAGATCTGCAACGACGGCAGGCTGGCCATCACGGTCTCGACCCGGTCGGCGACGTCCTGCGGCGAGGCCGCCACTTGCGCGCCGAGCGCCACCAGCGGCGCCACCGCGTCGTTGCGCGTGTCGTAGACGATGAGCTTGTGCCCGGCCTCGATCAGCCGGCGCGCCATCGGCTGCCCCATATTGCCCAGTCCGATAAAGCCGATGTCCATGCGCTGCCTCCCGAAACAATTGAAACTACTTGCCGCCGAATTCCTTGCGAATTTGCGCGCTGTGCTGCCCGAGCGCCGGCACCGCGCCGTAGCGGCGCGTTTTGCCGTCGTGGATCGCCGAGGGCGCCGGCATGTGCACCGGGCCGGTCGGGCTGTCGACCGTGGTGCGCCGCAGATGCGGATGCCGGGCAAGCAAATCCAGACCGTTGATGCGGCCGAAGGCGATGTCATAGCGCTCCAGCAGCGCGCACAGCGGCTCGATGTCCATCTTGGCGAAGGCCGTGGCGACGCGGCCGTCGGTCTCCGGCCGGCGCTTCACGCGCTCGACATTGGTGGCGAAGTTGGGATCGGTGGCGAGCGCCCTGTCGCCCATCACGTGCTCGGCCAGGATGCGCCACTCGCGATCGTTCTGGATCGAGATCAGCACGTCGCCGCCGTCGCGCGTCTTGAAGGCGCCGTAGGGCGAGATCGAGGTATGCGCCAAGCCGATGCGCTTGGGCGTATCGCCGCCCTCATGCTGCAACAGCGGCACGCTCATCCAGTCGGCCATGGCGTCGAACATCGAGATGGCGATGGCCGCACCCTCGCCGCTGCGGCCGCGCGCGATCAGCGCTTCCAGGATCGCCTCATAGGCGTTCATGCCGGCGGCGATGTCGACCACCGAGACGCCGGCGCGCGCCGGCGCTTCCGGACCGCCGGTGATCGAGGAAAGCCCCGACTCGGCCTGGATCAGCATGTCGTAGGCCTTACGCTGGGCGTAAGGCCCGCTCTCGCCGTAGCCGGAGATCGAGCAGCAGATCAGCCGCGGATAGGTTTTGCGCAGGCGCTCGAAGGCAAAGCCGAGCTTGGCCAGCGCGCCGGGCTTGAGGTTCTGCACGAACACGTCGGCTTTCGCCAGCATCGCCTCAAGCAGCGCCTTGTCGTCCGGCCTGGCGAGATCGAGCACTACCGACTGCTTGCCGCGGTTGAGCCAGACAAAATAGGCGCTCTCGCCATGCACCAGCGCGTCGTAGCGGCGGGCGAAGTCGCCTTCCGGCCGTTCGACCTTGATGACGCGCGCGCCGGCATCGGCCAGCTTGCAGGTGCAGTGCGGCGCCGCCACGGCCTGTTCGACCGAGACGACCAGGAGGCCTTCTAAAGGGAGGGACATCGGCTTCTCTGCGTTTCCCGGGCGCAGCGCAGCACGTCTTCGTGGTGCGCTGCAGACCCGGGATCCATTCTTTCTTGTTTATAGCACCTGGGTCCCGGATCAGCAGTGCACCGTTTTGCGCTTCGCGCTCACGCTGCACTGCATCCGGGACACGAGACTTTAATACGACCTCGGCAAACCCAGCACGTGCTCGGCGATATAGGACAGGATCATGTTGGTGGAGATCGGCGCCACCTGATAGAGCCGCGTTTCGCGGAATTTGCGTTCGACGTCGTATTCCTCGGCGAAGCCGAAGCCGCCATGCGTCTGCACGCACATGTCGGCGGCGGCCCACGAGGCGTCGGCGGCCAGGAGCTTGGCCATGTTGGCCTCCGGCCCGATATCCTGCCCCGCTTCGTACAGCCGCGCGGCCTCGTGCACCATCAGCTCGGCCGCGCGCATCTGCGCATAGGCGCGCGCGATGGGAAACTGCACGCCCTGGTTCTTGCCGATGGCGCGGCCGAACAGCTCGCGCTCCTTGGCGTAAGCGCTGGCCTTGGCGATAAACCATTTGGCATCGCCGATGCATTCCGCTGCAATGAGAATGCGCTCGGCGTTCATGCCGGCGAGGATGTAGCGGAAGCCCTGGCCTTCCTCGCCGATCAGATTGTCCGCCGGCACGCGCAGGTCGTCGAAGAACACCTGGGTGGTGGCGTGGTTCATCATGGTGCGGATCGGCGAGATGGTCAGGCTGGTGCCGGCGGCGAGCCGCATGTCGACCAGAAACACCGACAGGCCGTCGGTGCGCTTCTTCACCTGCTCCTTGGACGCGGTGCGCGCCAGCAGCAGCATCAGGTCGGAATGCTCGGCGCGCGAGGTCCACAGCTTCTGGCCGTTGATGACGTAGTGGTCGTTGCCCTCACGCCGCGCCGTGGTGCGCAAAGAGAGCGTGTCGGTGCCCGAGGTCGGTTCCGTTACGCCGAAGGCCTGCAGGCGCAATTCGCCGCTGGCGATCTTGGGCAGATATTGCTGCTTCTGCTCGGCATTGCCGTGCCGAAGAATCGTTCCCCTCGTGTACATCTGCGCGTGGCAGGCGGCGCCGTTGCAACCGGCGGCGTGGATTTCCTCCAGGATGGCGGCGGCGGCGCTGATGGTCAGCCCGCTGCCGCCGTATTCCTCCGGGATCAGCGCGGCGAGATAGCCGGCTTCGGTGAGCGCGGCGACGAAGGCGGTCGGATAGCCGCGCTCGCGATCGAGCGCGCGCCAATATTCGCCCGGAAACTTGGCGCACAGCGCACGCACCGATTCACGGATGTCGGCGTAGTCTTCGTGGGTTTTGGTCACCGCGGCACTCTCAACCGTCATGCCCGGCTTTATGCCGGGCATCCACGTCTTCTGGCAACAGTGGTTGTAAAGACGTGGAT
>JACQDO010000195.1 GCA_016201085.1 Hyphomicrobiales bacterium
GCGTATGGCCGCTCGGCTCGATGCAATGGGACAAGAGAAATATCGTGGCTTGACTCGGCGAAGCGGCGGTAGAGCGGTCTGGACCGGAAAAATTCGACTTGATGAGAAGTCGCTTGCAGCGCCGACCGTATGGTCGAAGCCGCGCAAAGTCTTCGTGAACTCCATGTCGGACTTGTTTCACGAAGATGTGCCGGCCGAATTTATTCGGCGTGTCTGGTCGGTGATGGGCAAAACATCACGTCATACATACCAGATTCTTACAAAGCGACCGGAACGAATGGCTGAAGTACTATCAAGTAAAGGCTTCGATATCCTTCCAAACGTCTGGCTGGGCACGAGTGTGGAAGACGGGCGGGTACTCTATCGGCTTGATCACCTTCGAAGGGTACCAGCGGCAATTCGGTTTGTGTCTTTTGAGCCGTTGATTGGTTCAGTAGCTGCGGGCGATCTCACTGGAATTCATTGGGCAATCGTCGGCGGCGAGAGCGGTCCGCGCGCCCGCGAGATGAAGCCATATTGGGTTGATGAGATCGAGACGATGTGCCGCGCTACTGGAACAGCGTTCTTTTTTAAACAGTGGGGCGGTAAAAACAAAAAAGCGGCTGGTAGAATGCTCAGAGGCCAGACTTTCGATGAGATGCCTCAGGTCCAAAGTTCTTATTGACATAACGTACAAATTTTTGAGCGAGGTCGATCGCCGGTCTGCTCGGGTTCGACACTCCAAGAAATAATGAAAACGCTTGACGCGTTGGAGCTGTTAGAAGCGGCAAGGGCTCGGACACGAATTTAAATTCTTTCTCTAATCTTTGCTTTAGCCATTGCTCAAATTGTCTGACGGATACCACGCGCCTCATCTCTGGTTCGACCGGCTGATCAAACAAGTCGCGTTTCAAAATTTCTTCTGGTGCGATCGAATATAATTCGCGCCATTCTGGCCCAAGAAGGCGATCAAGCATTGGTTCCTTTGGTCCAATGCCTTCAAAATTGTGTGCGAGTTGCCGAATTGTGTCGCGAATGGGAAATAAATACCAGACATCGAACACGCGCGTTGATGCCAATGCTATTAGCGTTTCCCAATCGACGTGGAGTGCATACGGATCAAGAAACACTACGCCTCGACTATTGCTGTTGTCTTTGCGCACCCAAGGCTGCTCGCCGACGAGCTTTCGGAGAACTTCGTTAGCCTCTCCGGGGATAATCCGAATATCGATAGCCGTGTTTTCAGGCTGGATTTCCGCTAACGCGCTACATCTCAAGTCGTCCTTTTCAATAAACACAAAATGGTCAAATGGCGGCCTGACAGCAATAGCCCTGCGCGCTGAACCTGCCAGCGTTTGTTTGATTGTCTCAATTGGTGCGCCTTCAAAGAGACCGCCAACTCGCTTCTCTATGTCTCGCGTGCCTGTACCCGCGAAAGCGTCTATATATGTTAGGTCGAATTTGACGCGCTTTAGTGCCTTCGTGTAGCACTGAAGATAATATTCGACCGCATCTAATTTTATTTCAGTCCACGGCCCACCAAAGGAATGTTCAACCATTTGCATCTCGTTATCATTTAATGAATCGTCGTACAACTTAGAAGTGAAGGCAACGGGACTGCCTTTTTGAGCGACGTCCCCTCGTGATTCATGGGCACCCCCTTTTGCACCGCCGCCGCAGACCCCCTATATGGAGCGTCCTCACGGAGCCCCCATCCCCAATGACCACCCCCTCTGCCCCCGCCAAAATCCCCGTCACCGTGCTCACCGGCTATCTCGGCGCCGGCAAGACCACGCTGCTCAACCGCATTTTGTCCGAGCCGCACGGCAAGAAATACGCCGTCATCGTCAACGAATTCGGCGAAATCGGCATCGACAACGAGCTCATCGTCAACGCCGACGAGGAAGTGTTCGAAATGAACAATGGTTGCATCTGCTGCACCGTGCGCGGCGACCTGGTGCGCATTATCGACGGGCTGATGCGGCGCAAGGGCAGGTTCGACGCCATCATCGTCGAGACCACGGGGTTGGCCGACCCGGCGCCGGTAGCGCAGACCTTCTTCATGGACGAGCAGGTAGGCAGCCGGACCAAGCTCGATGCCGTGGTCACGGTCGCCGACGCGATGTGGCTGAAGGACCGGCTCAAGGACGCGCCCGAGGCCAAGAACCAGATCGCCTTCGCCGACGTCATCCTGATCAACAAGACCGATCTGGTGTCGCCGGACGCCCTGGCCGAGCTAGAGGCGCGCATCCGCGGCATCAATCCTTATGCGCGTTTGCATAGGACCGAGCGCGCCAAGGTGGCGCTCGACGAGGTGCTCGGCCGCAATGCCTTCGATCTCGACCGCATCCTCGACCTCGAGCCGGCCTTCCTCACCGCCGATGAAGAACACGAGCACGATCATCATCACGATCATGACCACGGCCACGATCATCATCACCACGGCAACGGCTTGAAGCACTACCACGACGAGGACATGCAGTCGGTCGCGCTGCGCAGCGACAAGCCGCTCGATCCGGACAAGTTTTTCCCCTGGGTGCAGGATCTAGTGGCGACCGAGGGCAAGGACATTCTGCGCTGCAAGGGCATCCTGTCGTTCAAGGACGACCCCGAGCGCTTCGTGTTCCAGGGCGTGCACATGATCCTCGACGGCGACCATCAGCGCGCCTGGAAGGATGGCGAGAAGCGCGAAAGCCGCGCCGTCTTCATCGGGCGTCATTTGCCGGAAGAGAAGATCCGTCAGGGCTTCGAGAGCTGCGTCGCGTAACCCCTCCTGTCGTCCCCGCGAAGGCGGGGACCCATACGCCGTGTCGTTTCGGCTTGGCGAAGTAGACGTTGTCTGTGCCACGGTTCATTCGCGAGGCCAGGGGTTATGGGTCCCCGCCTTCGCGGGGACGACAGCAAGACAAATGGCAATGACGAGACCGAATACGTGCCCGACACCACCACCCAACTTCCCTCGCTCGCCGACCGCGTCCGCCCGATCGACGCGGGCGCCTCCGTCGTCGGCGTGCATTTCTTCGGTGCCATGCCGGTGTTCGTGCTGGGCGAGGAGGCGCTGCTGTTTGCGGCCAAAGATGGCGAGCGCCGCGTGGCAATCCATGACGGTGGCATCCTGGCCAGCGCATGCGACGGCACGCGCATCGTCACTGGCGGCGACGACGGCAAGCTCATCGCGACCGACGCGGAAGCACATCAGGTCCTCGCCACCGACGACAAGAAACGCTGGATCGATCAGGTCGCGCTCGGCCCCGATGGCGCCGTCGCCTGGTCGGCGGGTAAGGTCGCGCATGTGCGCGGCAAAAAGGGCGAGCTGCGCAGCTTCGAGGCGCCATCGACCGTCGCCGGGCTTGCCTTCGCGTCGAAAGGCTTTCGGCTGGCTATCGCGCATTATAACGGCGCCACGCTCTGGTTCCCCAACGCCGCCGGCGCCAAGCCGCAGATGCTGGAGTGGAAGGGCTCGCATCTCGGCGTCATCTTCAGCCCGGACGGCAAGTTCCTGGTCACCACCATGCAGGAGTCGGCGCTGCACGGCTGGCGCCTGTCCGACGGCCAGCACATGCGCATGAGCGGTTATTCCGCGCGCGTGCGCTCGTTCGGCTGGACGGTGGACGGGGTGTTTCTGGCCACCTCCGGCTCCGAGCAGATCATCCTGTGGCCGTTCGACGGCAAGGACGGCCCGATGCGGCGGCAGCCGAAAATGCTGGCGCAGTCGGAGGCGCGCGTGGCGGTCGTCGCCGGCCATCCGCGCCAGCCGGTGGTGGCGGCGGGTTATGCGGACGGCGCGGTGCTGCTGGTGCGCATCGATGACGGCGCCATCATCGAGGCGCGCAAGGCCGACGGGCAGCCGGTCAGCGCATTGGGCTGGGATGCCAGTGGGCAGATGCTCGCCTTCGGCACGGAGGCGGGCAGCGCGGGGGTGTTGACGCTGTAGAGCGTGATTGTTTCGAATGAAGTTGCGGCATACTCGGCGCGCTCCCTCTCCCCTTGGGGGAGAGGGTTGGGGTGAGGGGGCAAGTGACTCTCGATAGGCTCTAACCCCTCACCCGCCCGCCTTCGGCGGGCGACCTCTCCCTATGGGAGAGGTGAAAGCTGCGGCTGACGGCAATCCAATCGCAAATAACGATGCGCTACCGCACCAGCACGTTCCTGAACTGCCAGGGATCGCGCTTGTCGATATCATCCGGAAACAGCCCTGGGCGGCCGGCGAGCGGCGTCCAGTCGGTGTAGGCGCCGATCACCGGGCCGAGATAGGGCGTCTGCACCTCGAGGCAGCGGCGGAAATCCATTTCGTCGGCCTCGACGATGCCGGCCTTGGGGTTCTCCAGCGCCCACACCATGCCGGCCAGCACTGCGGAAGTCACCTGCAAGCCGGTGGCGTTCTGATAGGGCGCGATCTCGCGCGTCTCGTCGACCGAAAGCTGCGAGCCATACCAGTAGGCGTTCTTCTTGTGGCCGTAGAGCAGCACGCCAAGCTCGTCGATGCCGTCGGCGATCTCGTGTTCATCCAAGATATGGATGGCGGGCTGGCGCACACCGGCCTGGCCGAACATCTCGTGCAGCGACAGCACAGCGTCGTTGGCCGGATGATAGGCGTAGTGGCAGGTCGGCCGGTACACCGTGCGGCGGCCGCTCTTCAGCGTGAGATAGTCGGCGATCGAGATCGATTCGTTGTGGGTGACCAGGAAGCCGTATTGCGCCTTGGCGGTCGGCGTCCAGGAGCGCACGCGGGTATTGGCGCCCGGCTGCAGCATATAGATCGCCGCCTGGCTGCCGGTCTTGTGCTTGCGGCCGTTGGCCGGCATCCACTTCTCGTGCGTGCCCCAGCCGAGTTCGGCTGGCTGCATGCCCTCGGAGACGAAGCCCTCGACCGACCAGGTGTTGACGAAGGTCTCCATCTGTTTCGGCTTGATGGCGCGCTGGGTGTCGCGCTCGGCGATGTGGATGCCCTTGACGCCGAGCTTCTTGGCCAGCCGGCCCCAGTCCTCGCGCGTCTTCGGCTCCTTGACCGCCACTTTTGTATCGTTGGCAATATTCAAGAGCCCCTGTTTGACAAACCAGGACACCATGCCCGGGTTGGCGCCGCAGCAGGACACCGCGGTGGTGCTGCCGGTTTTGCGCTTGCGCTTGGCCGCTATGGTGGCCTCGCGCAGGGCGTAGTTCGAGCGTGCCTCCGGCCCGAGCTTG
The DNA here is from genome assembly GCA_016201085.1 of Hyphomicrobiales bacterium. Classification (GTDB taxonomy): domain Bacteria; phylum Pseudomonadota; class Alphaproteobacteria; order Rhizobiales; family Xanthobacteraceae; genus Pseudolabrys. The sequence goes on from JACQDO010000195.1 coordinate 5,167, forward strand.
CTGTCGAAATAGAAGCCGGCCCAGGGCTCGTTGACGGTGTCGATGTAGAGCGCGCCGATCTCGTTGCACAGCTGCATGATGTCGAGCGAGGAGGTGTCGACCGATAGGTTGACGCAAAAGCCCTGGCCGCCGCCCTCGGTGAGCAGCGGCCTCAGCAAGTGGCGGTGATTGTCCTTGGTGACGGCCTGATGGATGAAGCGGATGCCGCGCTCATCGAGCAGGCGGCGGTCCTTGTCCTCGGGGTCGATGACCACGAAGCGGCTCTTGTCGTAGGTGAAATGGCGCTCGATCAGCGGCAGGGTGCCTTTGCCAATCGAGCCGAAGCCGATCATCACGATGGGCCCGTCGATGCGGGCATGAACGGGCCATTTGGTCATTTTACGAAAGCCTCCAGAAGCCATCGGGTGATATCCGCCATGGGGGGCGAACGGAAGGGCGGCCGGCGCGATTCGTGCGCGGCTTCCACGACAATCTGACGGGCGCGATGAGATCGCGCTCGCGCCTGATTCGGCCGAATGAGGAGAAGGGGAGGCCTCCAGACTGACCGGGAGCATGTAGGGCTCCTTCTCGTACAGCACGTCCATCGAATCGCAGGTCGGGCCCGCCAGCACGCAAGGGCTCATGGCGTCGCCGTCGCGCAGGGTGCGAATCGGGTAACGAATCGATTCGTCCATGGTCTCGGCCAGACCGCCGAACTTGCCTATGTCGAGGTAGACCCAGCGCACGTCGTCTTCCTCGCTCTTCTTGGACACCAGCACGACCTCGGCCTCGATGGCGCCGGCATTGCCGACCATGCCGCGGCCCGGCTCGATGATGGTTTCCGGGATGCGGTTGCCGAAGTGCTTGCGCAGCGCCTTGAAGATGGCGTTGCCGTAGGTTTTTACCGTCGGCACGTTCTTCAGGTACTTGGCCGGGAAGCCGCCGCCCAGGTTGACCATCGTGAGGTTCATGCCGCGCTCGCCGCATTCCTTGAACACGGCGGCCGCCGAGGCGAGAGCGCGGTCCCAGGCATGCTGGTTACGCTGCTGGGAGCCGACATGGAACGATACTCCATGCGGTTCCAGACCCAGTTTCAGGGCATGTTCCAGCACGTCCACGGCCATGGATGGCTCGCAGCCGAACTTGCGCGACAGCGGCCACTCCGCGC